>JAKAGN010000293.1 GCA_021815525.1 Deltaproteobacteria bacterium | reverse complement strand
AACGCGTCCCGCGGGTTTTCCGGGGCAACGCATCTTGCCGCCCGAGTTTTGAAGGGCTGGAAAGGGCTTGGGTGACGGGCGCTAAAGGCCCGTAAGCTCGCGGTCGGAAAGAAGCGGGATGCCGTTTTCCGAGAGAACGGCAAGGCCCCGGTCCATGGGGTCGAAGCGGAAGATCATGACGGCGGTGCCGCCCGTGGGGTTGGCGTAGGCGTACATATACTCGATGTTGACGCCGCCCGCCACCAGGATGTCCAGCACGGCGAGTAGCCCGCCCGGCCGGTCCGCCAGGGGCACTGCCGCCACCCTGGAGACCCGCACCGTGAAGCCGTTGTCGCGGAGAACGTCGCGCGCCTTGGCGTTGTCGTTAACGAGGAGCCGCAGGACCCCGAAGTCGGAGGTGTCGGCAAGGGAGAGGGCCCTGATGTTGACCCCGGCCTCGGCCAGTATCCGCGCCACCTCGGCCAAGCGCCCCACCTTGTTTTCCAGGAAGATGGAAATCTGTTCGACTGGCATGGCGTACCCTTTCGCTTTTTCACGTCCGGAGGAATTTTTCGGGTGAGGGCTCTTACCGGGTGAAAGCGCCCGCCGGGGGCCCATTTCGCTTCTAATGCGCGTCGGAGGAATCGCCGTTGATCCAATTGGACCCCGCGGCCGGCGCCATGCGTTCGATCAGGCGAACCTTCACGGGTATGCCCAGCTCCTGGTTGAGGGCGGTTTCGAGGCGGCGGACCTGGTTTTCCAGCATCTTGATCTCGTCGGAGAACATGGCGTCGTCCACCGAGAGGCTTAGCTCGAGGCCGAAGGCGTCGCCGGGGCCGCCCGGGCGAAGGCGGTAGCCGGAAGGGTTGAAGGATAGGACCTTGCGGGCGTGGGCCAGGACCTGCCCCTCGCTCACCTTCACGCCCCGGACGAGCCGGGCGTCGTCGGCACGCTCGGGCAGCCAGGCGATGCGGCGCAGGGTGCGGCCGCAGGGGCAGGGGCCGTCGATGAAGCGGGCGCGGTCGCCGGTGCGGAAGCGGATCAAGGGAAAGGCCCGGAGCGTGAGGGTGGTGAGCACGAGTTCGCCCGCCCGCCCGGGTTCCACTGGCATACCCGTGGCCGGGTCCACGATCTCCGGGTAGAAGTGGTCCTCGGAGACGTGCAGGCCCTCGTGGGCCTCGCACTCGAAGGCAACGGCCGGCCCGGGCACCTCGGAGAGCCCGTAGTGGACCCACACGGTGGCGGAAAGGCGGCTTTCCAGCGATTGCCGCAGCCGGGCGGAGACCGGCTCGCCGGTAAGTACGAGGGTCTTGAGGGCTATGCCCGCCGCCTTGAAGTCCTCGAGGGCCTCCAGGGTGGAGGCCAGCTTGGCCGCCAGGGTGGGGCAGGTGACCAGCACCGTGGTGCGGTAGTCGGCAAGCACCATGAGCTGCTTGGCGAGGGAAAGCGCGGTCATGGGGATCACCGACGCGCCCAGGTCCTCGGCTCCGTCCTTGTAGTCGCGGCCCCAGTTGGCGAGGCCCGGGTCGAGATATATCTGCAGGATGTCGGCCGCGTTGACGCCCGCCGCGGAAAGGGCGCGGGAAAGTATCTCCCGCCAGGTGGACAGGTCGTTCCTGGTGTAGCCCGAGACCGTGGGGGTGACGCCGGTTCCGGGGGCCGTGTGGATGCGGAGGATGTCCCTTAGGGGCACCGCGAAAAGCTCGTAGGGGTAGTGATCGGCGAAGTCCTCCCGGCGCGTCATGGGAAGAAGCGCGAGGTCCGCCAGGGATTCCACCTTCTCGGGCTCGGCGCCCGCCGCGGCGAAGCGTTCGCGGTGGTGGCGGACGGCCCGCGCCGCGCGGTTAAGCGTGGCCTGGAGAAGCTCCAGCTGCCGCTGGGCCCGGACCGCGGGATCGAGGAACTGGTCGCCGGAGCGGATTTCGGTGGCCGTCATGGCGCTTACGCCTTTCCTTCCGTGAAGATGCTGTAGTCTTTTCCCAGGTAGGCCCTTTTCACCTCTTCGTCCGCCAGGAGCCTCGCGGCGGGCCCGGCCAGCACCATGCGGCCGTTTTCGAGGACGTAGCCCCGATCAGCCAGGCCGAGCGCCGCCTGGGCGTTCTGCTCCACCAGAAGGATGGTGAGGCCCTCGTCCCGCAGGCGCTTCAGGGTATCGAATATCATGCGGACCACCAGCGGCGCGAGCCCCATGCCGGGTTCGTCCAGAAGGAGGAGCCGGGGGCGGCCCATGAGTGCGCGGCCGATGGCCAGCATCTGCTGCTCGCCGCCCGAAAGGGTCCCGGCGGCCTGCCTCCTCCGGTCGTAGAGCACCGGGAAAAGCTCGTACATCCTCTTGAGATCGCCGGCCACTCCGAAGTGGTCCCGGCCCCGGGTCCGCAGGTAGCCGCCCAGGGTGAGGTTGTCCCTCACCGTCATGGGGGCGAAGACGAGGCGTCCTTCCGGCACCATGCCGATGCCGGCGGCGATTATTTTCTGCGTGGGAAGGCCCTTCACGGACATTCCTTCAAAGGTCATCTCCCCGTTCCAGCGGGAGACCAGGCCGCACACGGCCGAAAGCAGGGTGGTCTTGCCCGCGCCGTTCGCGCCGATCAAGGCCACCATCTCGCCCCGCTCTATGGAAAGGCTCACCCCGGAAAGGGCCCGGATGCCGCCGTAGTAGCACTTAAGGTTTCGGATGGAGAGCATCTCAAGCTCCCAGGTAAGCGGCGATGACCCGCTGGTCGGCCTGTATCTCGCGGGGCGCTCCGATGGCGAGGAGCGCGCCCTGGTCCAGGACCGCTATGCGGTCGGAAATTTCCATGGTGAGGCTCATGTCGTGCTCCACCAGCAGCACCGTGACGCCGAGGTCCCTGATCTTGAGGATGAGGGAGGCCAGCTCCCGGGTCTCGGAGGCGTTCAGGCCCGCCGCCGGCTCGTCCAGGAGAAGAAGCTCGGGCTCTCCCGCCAGGGCGCGGGCTATCTCGCACATGCGCTGCCAGCCGAAGGGAAGGTCCCCGGCGCGCCTTTCGGCCGCGTGCGCCATCCCCACGAAATCCAGCATGGAAAGGGCGAAGGAGCGGGCCGAGCCCTCCTCGTCCCTCACGCTGGCGGGTTTCAGCACGGCTCCCCAAAAACCGGCCTTCGTGCGGCAGTGGCGGCCCACCAGGACGTTTTCGAGAACGCTCATGCCGGAGAAAAGCTCCACGTTCTGGAAGGTGCGGCCCATGCCGAGGGCCACCAGCGCGTGGACCGGGACGCCCGCTATGGGGCGGCCCTTGAAGACGATGCGTCCGGCGTCCGGCGTGTAGACGCCGGTCACCAGGTTGAAGAGCGTGGTCTTTCCCGCCCCGTTGGGACCGATCACGGCGTGGATCCGCCCCCGCTCCACCGCGAAGGAGACATCCCGCACGGCCTGGACCCCCCCGAAGGCCTTGGAGACCTTCTCAAGGCTCAGGATGGGCCCGTTTTCCGACGTTTCGTGCGTGTTCATAGGCGCTTCTAATTCCCATCACCAGGCCCTCGGGAAAGAAGATCATGACAAGGATCAGGATGAGCCCGTAGGTTGCCATCTCATACTCGGCCACGGCCTGGAGAAGCTCGGGGAGGATGGTCAAGAGGCTCGCCCCGAGGAGCGCGCCCCAGATGCTGGCCATGCCGCCGATCACCACCATGGCCACCAGGCGCACGGACATGAGGAAGTTGAAGGAGCCGGGGCTGATGAAGCCCACCGAGTGGGCGAAGAAGACTCCGGCGAGCGCCGCGATGACCGCGGAAAGCACGAAGACGGAAAGCTTGACGCCGGCCGTGTCCACCCCCACCGAGCGGGCCGCCTGCTCCGAGTAATGGATCGCCCGCAAGGCCCGCCCCACCCGGGAGTCCACCAGCCTTCCGCACAGGAAGAAGGTGGCGATGACGAGAAGCCAGATGAGGAAGAAGCCGTTCCTGCCCTGGCTTAAGTTCACGCCCAGGATGGTGAGGCCCTTGATTCCGTACAGGCCCGACGAGCCGCCCGTAACGGCCGACCAGTTGTTGAGGATTACGCTCACGATCATGCCGAACCCGAGGGTGCCCATGGCGAGGTAGTAGCCGGTGAGCTTCAGTGTGGGAAGCCCCACCAGGTAGGCCACAATCCCGGCCAGCACCAGGGCCGCCGGGCCCGAGAGCCAGGGGCTTATGCCGAAGTGGGTGGAAAATATCCCCGATGCGTAGGCCCCTATCCCGAAAAAAGCCGCGTGCCCCAGGCTGATCTGGCCGGCGTAGCCCGTGAGGAGGTTTAGGCTCACGGCAAGCAGCGTGTTGATGCCGATAAAGGTCAACACCTGGAAATAGTAGGGATTTTTGAGGCCGAACCCCGTCGCGGCCACCGCCGCGGCGAAGAGGGCGTAGGCAAGGGTGTTGGCTAAGGGTCGTTTCATGGCATTCCGGGCGCCTTCAGAACCTCTTCACGCTCTTGCCCCCGAAGATTCC
>JAKAGN010000292.1 GCA_021815525.1 Deltaproteobacteria bacterium | reverse complement strand
ATCTCTCCATAGCAGGTGAGCTGGACCCCACGGAGGCGGCCTTCTCCTGCACCATGTGCGGGCTGTGCGCCACGGTCTGCCCCAGGGGGCTCGACCCGGCGGCGCTCTTCCTCTCGCTCCGCCGGAAGGCCCCCCGCCCTCCGGCCCGGCTTTCGGGCCTTTTGCGGCACGAGAGCGTCTCGGCCTCGGCGCTCCTGCGCCTCCACCTGATTCCCCCCGGCTGCCGCACCGTCTTCTTCCCCGGCTGCGGCCTTGCCGGAACCCGGCCCGCCACCACGAGGCGGACCTTCGAGGCGCTTTCTTCGCTCGTTCCGAAGCTTGGCCTCGTCCTGGACTGCTGCCTGCGCCCCAGCCACGACACGGGGTGCTCGGAGCGCTTTTCCCGCCGCTTCGGGGCGCTTACGGAGCGCCTCCATCGAGCCGGGGTGAAGCGGATTCTCGCCGCCTGCCCCGGCTGCCTCTCGATTCTCGCCCAAAACCGGAAAGGAATCGCCGTCGGCACGGTTTACGAAGTCCTTGCCGAAAGCCCGGTAACGCGGCTTCCGGACGGCCTGCCCGGGCCTTTCAGGGTCCACGACCCCTGCTCGGCCCGGCGGGAAAGCGGCCTTCACGAGGCCGTCCGCCGGATCGTGCGGAAATCCGGGGCCGGGATCGTCGAGCTTCCCCGCTCCCGCGAAAAGACCCTCTGCTGCGGCAAGGGCTGCGGCGTGAACGATCCCGCCGCGGCCGCGCTAATCGCCCGCGAAGCCGGGGGGCTTCCAATCGTCACCTACTGCGCGGGCTGCGCCGAGGCCCTTTGCGCGCGCCACGTGCTGGACCTTCTTTTCCCGCCCGCCGGAACCGCGCCCGTGTTCCCCTACCCCGCCGCCTACGCCCAGCGCTATCTCCTGAAGCGCCGCATGATCCGGCGCTCCAGGTCCTGACCGGCAAAACACGAAGCCTTCCTGCTCCCGCAAGCCTCACCCAGATGAGCCCGCCCTGTCTTCACGCCGAAAAGCCTTTACCCCGGGGCCGCCACGGGGTATAGTGGCCGAAAGCTTCCATCCCGCGGCCCCTCGTTCCGGGGCGCCGCCCCAAGAATCCGACAAACACCGGGAATGCGGCCATGAAAAAGGCTTACGAGGTGCTGAGAATCGTCCTTCCCATACTGGGACTAATTCTGGGCGGGATCAAGGTTCTGGGCGTTCCAATCGAAACGGACACCTTCCGCCAGATAGGCGCGCCCCACTGGGCCATGCCGGTGGCCGGGCTCTTCCAGGCCCTCTTCGGCGCGGCCATTTATTTCAGGAAGCTGGAAAGCTTCGGCCTGTGGGCATCCACCGCCTTCCTGGCCCTCGCGGTTGTCCTCATGGCGGCCCACGGAATGCCCCGGGCGCTCGTGCCGGCAACCGGCGCGGCCACGCTCCTCTTCTTCGCCTACGCCCGCGGCGTAGCCCTCCGCGGGAAAGAGTGAGCGCATGAGATGCGCCATTCTCGCGGTATCCGCGGTGCTTCCGGAAAGCGTCCTCACCTCGGCCGAGATCGAGGAGCGGCTTTCCGCCACTTACGCCCGCCTGAAGTACCCCAAGGGCCTCATCACGGGGCTCACCGGGATACGCGAGCGCAGGCTCTGGGAGCCCGGCTTCATGCCCTCCGACGCCGCCACCCTGGCCGCGCGTAAGGCCCTGGCGGATTCCTCCCTCGATCCAGCGCGCCTGGGCCTTCTCGTCTCCACCTCGGTGTCCAAGGACTACGTGGAGCCATCGGTGGCGAGCCTCGTCCACGGAAACCTCGGCCTTCACCCCGAGTGCGCCAACTTCGACGTGGGAAACGCCTGCCTGGGCTTCCTGGACGGCATCAACGTGGCCTCCCTCATGATCGCCTCCGGCCGCATAAGCCACGCCATGATCGTGGCCGGGGAAAGCTCCCGCGAGCCCGTGGAGAACACCATAAGGCTCCTTTCCGCCCCGGGCGTTTCGGCCGAGATGCTCCAGGAGAACTTCGCCACCTTGACCCTTGGCTCCGGGGGCGCCGCCATGATCCTGGCCCGCGAGGACCTCGCGCCCGGCCGGCCCGTCATCGATGGCGGCGTGACCCTGGCCGCCACCCGCCACTGCCGCCTCTGCCTGGGGCACAAGGACCGCATGAGCGCGGATGCTCCGGCCGTCATGAAGTTCGGCGTGGAGCTGGCCCTGGCCACCTGGCGAAAGGCCGAACGCGAGCTTGCGGATTGGAGCGACGCCGCCATAGACCTCTACGTCCCTCACCAGGTGAGCGCCCGCAACATGCGGGTCCTGACCCAGACCCTTGGCCTTTCCCCCCAGAAGGCGGCCCTGAACTTCTCCTTTCTCGGCAACATCGGCCCCGCAGCCATCCCCATCACCCTGGCGCTGGCCTGGGAGGAGGGCCGCTTCGCCCCGGGCGTCCACGCCGCGCTCCTGGGCATCGGCTCGGGGCTCAACTGCACCATGATGAGCGTAGCTTGGCGGAGGGATTCGTAAGCCTTCACATTTCATCGCTTTTCAGCGGCCTTCCCATGCTTTTTTAACGTGCAATAAACATTCTTCTCCCTTTTTTCGATGCAACAACAGGTTTTTCCTTCATTTTCGTTATTGAAGCGGCGCTTTCCGGGTGATATAGAAAATCCATTCGATCCTGCGTCCCGATAGTTCCCCCCCACCCCGCGAGGAGCCGCCATGACCTACGACGAGAAACCCTGGCTTGCGTCCTACGACCCGAACGTCCCCGCAACCGTAAGCATCCCCAAGGACAAAACCTTCGTGGACTACCTGGAGGAGGGCTTCGCCGCCCTCCCCAACGCCCCGGCGGTTCATTACATGGGCCGCGCCATCTCGTTCCGGGAGCTTTCGGCCCTAAGCCTCCGCTTCGCCGACTTCCTCAACAAAAGCGGCTTCGGCCCCGGGGACGTGGTGGCCATCCACCTTCCGAACCTGCCCCAGTACCTCATCGCCCTTACCGGCTCGCTCCGGGCCGGACTCGCCACGAGCGGGGTCTCCATCCTCCTCACCCCCAAGGAGCTGAAGCACCAGCTGAACGACTCGGGCGCCAAGGTGCTGGTGACCCTGGACTTCATGTTCCGGGACAAGCTGGTGCCGGTGCACAAGGAAATCCCGGACCTCGAAAAGGTGGTGGTGGCGGGCGTGGGGGATTTCCTGCCTCCGATCAAGCGGGTTCTGGGAAAGCTCCTGAAGAAAATCCCCACCGGGCCGGTTTTTTCCCTCCCGGAAAAGGAGGTGCTATCCTTCAACCGCGTCATGGCCGAAAACAAACCGGTAAAGCCCAAGGTGGCGCCCAAGCCGGAGGACCCGGGCCTAATCCAGTACACGGGCGGCACCACCGGGCTTCCCAAGGGCGTGGTGCTGACCCACGCGAACCTCGTGGCCAACACCGAGCAGATCAGGGCCTGGGCCGATTTCAAGATGGGCGGCGAGGTCTTCTGCTCGGGCTTTCCCTTCTTCCACCAGGCGGGCCAGGCCTTCGGGCTGGCGGCCATGGGAACCGCCAACGCCCAGTGCCTCATCCCCGACCCCCGCAACACCGACCACATCATAAAGGAAATCCGCACCAAGCGGGCCACGGTGGTTGCGATGGTGCCCACCCTCTACCACATGCTCATGGACAACCCCCGCTGGAAAAACCTGGATTTCTCCCCGGTGCGGGTTCTCATTTCCGGCGCCGCGCCCTTCTCCCAGGAGGGCATCCGCGAGATGGAGGAGCACACGGGCCCGGGCAAGGTGCTGGAGGTCTACGGCATGACGGAAACCACCCCCATCATCACCGCCAACCCTTACCTGGGCAAAAAGAAGATCGGCTCGGTGGGGCTTCCTGTGCCCAACACCAAGGTCCGCATTATGGACGTGGAGACCGGAACCCGCGAAATGCCCATCGGCGAGGAGGGCGAGCTCGCCGTCTGCGGGCCCCAGGTCATGGCCCGCTACCACGGAAAGCCCGCCGAAACCGCCCACGCCGTGCGGGAGATCGACGGCGAACGGTGGCTCTTCACCGGCGACGTGGCCCGCATGGACGAGGAGGGCTACATCTATATCGTGGACCGGGCCAAGGACATGCTGAACGTGGGCGGCTACAAGGTCTTCTCCCGCGAGGTGGAGGAGGGCCTCTACAAGCACCCGGCCATCGCCTTCTGCGCCATCGTGGGGGAAGAGAACCCGGACCGGCCCGGAAGCGAGATAGTGAAGGCCGTCATCCAGCTCTCCGACGAGGGGAAGCTCAAGGACAAGGCGGACCTCGAAGAGGACATAAGGAACTTCTGCCGCCAGAACATGGCCCCCTACAAGGTGCCCAAAATCATCTCCTTCGTGGACGCCATACCCTTGACCGCCGTGGGCAAGGTGGACAAGAAGATGCTGCGCGCCCCAAAAAAATAAAAGCGCCTCCGGCGGCCGGGGGAGCAAGCCTCCCGGAGGCTTGCTCC
>JAKAGN010000291.1 GCA_021815525.1 Deltaproteobacteria bacterium | reverse complement strand
TGCGGCGCGTTTGCTGCGCAAACGCGCCGCTATAATATCGGGGGTCCGGGGGGACGTAGTCTCCCCGGAAGCCTGTGGCGCTTTTGCTTTTCCTTTGGGAAGGGGAGGGGGGCGCGGGAGCCTATGACCGGAATTACGGTTGCCCTTGCGCAGCGCGTCAAAAAAAGCTAATGAAGCGGCCTTGAGGCAGGTTCGGCCGGCGGGTGAAGCTTGAAATGCGCCGGCCGGGTCTTATGTTTGGAGTCGGGCCTGCGAGCCCTCGACCGCCGGTCGGCCGCAAGGGCGCCGGATAATCCCGGCGACGGCAGGCCCGCGTATTAATATGGTTATTCGGGAAAAACCTCATGTCTCACCCGCTGTTTTTTTCGCTTTTTCGTGACAAACTCCAAGGAGAGCCCCCGGATGCAGGCGGGCTTCAGGGCTCCTTCATCCGCCTGGAGAGAAGGCTCGACGCGGCGGAGGCCCCGGCAGGCCTGCTTGGTTGGATCATGGACTTCGATGTCCCGGAACATTTCTACTTTGCAGGAAAAGAGGGCGACTACGAGGTTGCGGGCCTGGGGAGCTGCGAGGTTCTCCGGGACCCCGGAACCGACGAAGCGGAAAAAAAACTGGCGGAAATCTGGCGCGGACGCCCGGACGCCCTTCTTTTCGGCGGCGTCTCCTTTTTCGAGGAGGGCCCGGCGCCCGGCGAGTGGGACGGCTTCGGCTCCCTGCGTTTCACCTTGCCGCTCGTGGAGATGGTGAAAAGGGCCGGGGAAATCCGAGTGGCGGTGAACGGCCGCGTGGAGCCGGGGCAGGGGCGGGCCGAGGCTTTCCGGCGGCTTTCCGAAAATCTCGCCGCCCTTGACAAGGCCGCCCGGCCGGCCTCGGAATCCCCGCTTCCAAAAAGCCTCCGGGATGATCACATCCCCGAAAGACCGGGCTGGGACGCCATGATGGGCCGGGCCTTGGGCGAGATCGGCTCCGGAGGCATGGAGAAGGCGGTCCTGTCCCGCAAGAGGGTGCTCCGTGGAAGCGGGCCCTGGCCGGCCCTCGAGATCGCAAGGAGGCTTTCGGCGATTCAGGACGACTCCTTCGTCTTTCTCTACAAGATTTCGCGGGATTGCGCCTTTCTGGGCAGAAGCCCGGAGCGGCTTTTAAGGCTTTCGGGCCGGGCCATCCGGGTGGACGCAATCGCCGGAACCCGCCAGCGGGGCGTGAACCCGGCCGCGGACGGGCTTCTGGCGCGCGAGCTTCTGGACTCCAAAAAGGAGCTTTGGGAGCACCGCATAGTCTCCGATTACATAGGGCGGCGAATGGCCGGGATCGCCTCCAATCCCGCCGTGGCCGACGCGGAAAGCATCCTGAAGCTCCAAAACGTGCAGCACATCGTTTCGCGCCATTCGGGGACGCTACGTAACGGGCGCGGCGTCATCTCCACCCTGCGATGCTTCCACCCCACGCCGGCCGTGGGCGGGCATCCCACCGAACGGGCGCTTTCGCTTATCCGGGACTGCGAGCCCCACGAACGCGGCTGGTTCGCGGCCCCCATAGGCTGGATGAACGGCCGCGAGGCGGACTTCGCCGTGGGCATCCGCTCGGCCCTGGTTCGGGGAGACGAGCTGCACGTCTTCGCGGGCGCGGGGATCGTGAAGGGCTCGGAGGCGGGCTCCGAGTGGCTCGAAACCGAGCAGAAGATGAGGACCATAACCGGCGTCTCGGAGAACCTTTGAGTGGCGGGCGCACCCCTCACCGAAAACCTCGGCGTGCTCTGGGCCTCGGTTATCGTGGAAGAGCTGGTCCGTAACGGCCTTTCCACCTTTTTCGTGTCCCCCGGAAACCGCAACGCCCCATTTGTAGCGGCCATCGTGGCCAATCCCCGCGCCCGCGCGGTCTCCTGCATGGACGAGCGCGGGGCCGCCTATCGCGCCCTTGGCCACGCAAAGGCCGCCGGAAGGCCCGGGGTGCTGGCGTGCACCTCCGGCACGGCCCTTGCCAACTACTTTCCGGCCGTGATCGAGGCCTTCCGGGACGAGGCGCCGCTTCTGATCCTTTCCGCCGACCGCCCGCCGGATCTTGTTTTCGGCGACGCCAACCAGTCCATGACCCAGCCGGAAATCTTCGGGGGCTTCTGCAGGAAAACGCTGAACCTTCCCGCGCCCGACCCTCGCTTTCCCCTTGCGGCCCTGGCTGCCCAGATCGATTGCATAGCCCAGGTCGGAAACGGCCCGGTGCACGTAAACTGCCCCTTCCGCGACCCGCTGCTGCCGCTTTCGGACCCCGCCAGCCCCGTTCCGCCTGAAGTACTTGCGGAAGCAGAGGCGTTTTTTAAGCGAAACAATCCCCACACGGTTTACGCCCGTGTTTCCGAGGGCGTACCGGAGCCATCGGGCGTGCGCGAAATTCTCCGGCGCACCCGGCGCGGCCTGCTTGCCGTGGGCCGCCTTAGGAGCCGTGAAGACGCGCGCGCGGCGGCGGACTTCGCCGATAAGCTGGGCTGGCCGGTTTTCTGCGACGCGGCATCGAGCCTCAAATCCCTGGTGAGCCCGGCCCTCCAGCTCGTATCGCCGGATCACCCCGGAATGCTGGAGCTTTTTCTGCGCTACGACCCGGACACGGTGCTTGCGCTCGGAACGGGCTTCGTTTCCAAGCATTACTACCAGTCGGTTCTTGCCGGAGGCGTCAGGGAAGTGATTCTCGTGAGCGACCGCGAGGGCTCCCGCGACCCCTCCCACAGCGTAGGCATCCGGGTCCCTTCATCGGCCTCGGCCTTCATCCGCGCCCTTGGTGAGGCGGATTGCCCCTTGGGGGACAAGGACGCCGCCGCCGGATTTCTCGACGCCGTTCACGGGCTTTCGCGGGCGCTGGAAGCCGCCACGCCCTCGGATGTCCTGAGCTTTCCACGAATCGCCGGAATAGTGAACGCCATGATCCCGGCCGAAGACGCCCTGTTCATGGGCAACTCCAACGCCATCCGCGCCTTCGACGCCGCGGGCCCCCCGGCGGCCAGACCCATTTTTACCGTCTCCAACCGGGGAGTGAGCGGCATCGAGGGCAACATCGCAACGTCCACCGGCTACGCCGAGGGCTCCGGCCGCAGGGTGACGGCCGTCATGGGGGACATCTCCTTTCTCCACGACCTAAACTCCCTTTCGATGCTTGCCGGTTGCGCCGCGCCCGTCATCGTCGTCGTGGTGAACAACCGTGGCGGGCGCATCTTCGAGAAGCTTCTGGCACGGGGCTTTCCCGGGATCATGACGCCCTTGATGACCACGCCCCACGACATGGACTTTTCAAACGCGGCCCGCCAGTTCGGGATACCTTACCGCGCGGCCCGGACCCCCGATGAACTGCGGGAGGCCTACCGCGAGGCCCTTGGCTCCGGCCGAAGCGCCGTGATAGAGGCCGCGCTCGACCCCGAAACCGATTTCCGCGTCTTCGAGATACGAAAAAACATCCGTTAGCGGAGGAACAAGTGGTATCGGAAATCTTCGATGAAAGCCTCTGGAGCCAGGTTCCGGGCTTTGATTTTTCGGACATCACCTACCACAGGGCCAAGGACCAGGGCACGGTGCGCATCGCCTTCAACCGGCCCGAGGTGCGGAACGCCTTCCGGCCGAAAACCGTGGACGAGCTCTACACCGCCCTCGACCACGCCCGCATGAGCCCGGACGTGGGCGTGGTGCTCTTGACCGGCAACGGTCCCTCCCCCAAGGACGGCGGCTGGGCCTTCTGCTCGGGCGGCGACCAGCGCATCCGCGGCGCGGACGGCTACAAGTACGAGGGCGCCGGGGGCGTCGACCCGGCCCGCCTGGGGCGGCTCCACATCCTGGAGGTCCAGCGCCTCATCCGCTTTTCCCCCAAGATCGTCATGGCCGTGGTGCCGGGCTGGGCCGTGGGCGGCGGCCACAGCCTGCACGTGGTGTGCGACCTTACCATCGCATCCCGCGAGCACGCGGTTTTCAAGCAGACCGACCCGGACGTGGCCTCCTTCGACTCCGGCTACGGCTCCGCCTACCTCGCCCGCCAGGTGGGCCAGAAACGCGCGCGGGAGGTGTTTTTCCTGGGGCTCGATTACAGCGCCCAGGAGGCCTTCGAGATGGGGATGGTAAACCGCGTGGTGCCCCACGCGGAGCTTGAAAACGCGGCCCTGGAATGGGCGCGCATCATGAACTCCAAGTCCCCCACGGCCATGCGGATGTTGAAGTTCGGCTTCAACCTAGTAGACGACGGGCTTGTGGGCCAGCAGATATTCGCGGGCGAGGCCACGCGCCTGGCGTACGGAACCGAGGAGGCCAAGGAGGGGCGGGACGCCTTCGTGGAGAAGCGCCCCAAGGATTTCTCGCGCTTCCCCTGGCATTACTAGAGGCCGTCCACAAGCGCGATCCGCTGTGTTGCGCTTCGCCTCACGGCTCGGTCACGTACAAAAGTACGCTCCCTTCGCCGCTCGCTCGCGCGCCTTGCGGCTCAT
>JAKAGN010000290.1 GCA_021815525.1 Deltaproteobacteria bacterium | reverse complement strand
GCTTAAAATCCGCCCCCTCCCCCCGCCCCCCCACCCCTTCAAAAAAAAATCGGCCAAAAGAATCGAATGGTACGCGGATCGCGCGTTCCGCGCCGGTATAATCGTCGGCCCCCCCGACTTGCGACAAGCTCTCCTTGCGCCCCTCTTCCGCGCCGCAATCGTTGACCGGTGGAATGCGAAGCCCTCATATTCCCGCGGAGCGTGCGAAGCACGCGGAGCCATTATCGGGGGTCCGGGGGGACGTAGTCTCCCCGGCCGCCGGAGGCGGCTTTTGCCTTTCTTCAATCAACTTCCTGTAAGCTGCGCGATTTCGGCGAAGATAGCCAGGGATTCACGCGCCTCCTCGGGCGGGAGGACCGAGAGGGCGAAGCCGGCGTGCACCAGGACATAGTCCCCCACCCGGGCTTCGGGGAGGAGGCTTAAGTTCACGTCGAAGGCGACGCCGTCCTTTTCGATGCGGGCGGTCTCTCCATCCTTCGAGACTATCCTGGCGGGTATTGCAAGGCACATGGGATCAGTGCGCCGCCGTCAGCCCGCGCCGGTTTTCCGCCGCGGTTTTCTTCTTGGCGAGGGACTTTTCAGCCACCTTTTCGAGGATTGCGGGGGGCGCGGCCGCGGCCTCGCCCTTCGGGAGGCCCTCCAGGGAGCCGTCGTCCCGCGCCCAGGAGTGGACCGCGCGCCCCAGGGGCGTCCGTGCGATCACGGAGGTGTAGCCCTCGGGGGAGCCGATGCCGCCGAAGGAGATGTCCGCGTACTCGGCGGCGTAGTCGTCGCAGAAGCGGCAGGCGTAGCGCCGCATGAAGGAAAGCTCCGAAAGCGGGATCTCGGTGACGCCGGAATTGGTGTGCACCATCAGGGCGTCCTTCACGTTGATTTTTTTCACCTCCGGCCAGCGGAAGCCGCCCAAATGCTCCAGCCGTTCGCGCTCGGCGGGCCCGAAGATGAAGTTGCCGGAGCAGAAGAGGCCCAGGCAGTAGGCGATGGAGTCGGTAGGCACGATGGAGAGGGCCTCCATCTTGCGGATGGTCTTGATCTGGCAGGGGGTGCCCACGAAGGCCACGCGCCTTACGCCCGCCTTGCCCATTGCGCCCAGCATACCCACCGAGGGCGCGAAGGTGGAGTACTTCTCGGAAAAAAGGCGCATCCCATGCGACGCGTCGAAGTGGAAGCCGGCGGCGTCCACGATCTCCCGCCGGGTGCGGGCGAGCCAGGGCTCGCGGAGGAAGAGCCCGGCCTGGCGCGTCACAATGGCGCCGTCTATGCGGCCCTCGTCGAACAGATGCGCCAGTATGGCCGTAACCACGCCGCCGTCGGTGGCCAGCGTCCGGATCTCGGGGTCCGCGGCCCGGGACGCCGTGGCTTCGAGAATCCGGCCCGTGGGAGGCTCCCAGCCGATTTTTTTCCGGGCCTCCTCGTCCAGCTCGCCGATTTCGGGGCAGATCATGTAGCAGATGCCGCACTCGATGCACTTGGCGCGGTCGCCGAAGCGGGGGGTTCCCTCCGGAGAGAGCGTCAGGGCCCCGAAGTTGATGGCGGTGCAAAAAGTGACGCAGCCGCCGCAGTGGTGGCACAGCCCCGGCTTTTGAACCTCCTCCATCAGGCTCTCGAACGTCTTCATGGGCTCCCTCGCTGGCTGGAAAGGGGAATGGATTTTAAAGAATCATTATACAGCCCTGCCCTCCCCTTGTCCATTTTCTTTGTAATCCCGCTCCGGGCCCATCGGACGCCGGTCCCCGGGCTCCCCTCAACCGTTGCTACGGCCCCTCTTCCGCGCCGGGATGGTTGTCCGATAAAATGCGCAGCCCTCCAAAACCGCGCGGAGCGTTGCGCAGCAACGCGTAGCGCCATTATCGGGGGTCCGGGGGGACGTAGTCTCCCCGGCCGCCGGAGGCGCTTTTGCCTGGCTTTTTTTTCGTGATGAACCGGCGCTAGGCCGCGTGGGCGGGGAGGAATATCCAGAAGCTGTTGCCCTCGTCGGGCCGGCTGGACATGCCAGCGCTGCCGCCCTGGGCCTCCACGCCCGCCCTGCAGAAGGGCAGGGCGAGACCGCTGGAGAAGGCCTTTTTCTTGTCGCGGCTCCTGGTGGCCTCGAACTTGTCGAACAAAAGCTCGTGGTACTCGGGGGGTATGGCCGGGGCGTCGTCTCGAACCCTCACCCTGAAGCCGTCGTTTTCGGCCCTCACGCCGACACGGATGGTGCCGCCGTCGGGAACGAGCTTCAAGCTGTTTCCCACCAGGGTCTGGAGGACCCGGGAAAGGATTTCCCGGTCGGCCAACACCGTAGCCTTGCCCGCGAAGGGCTCCCAGATGAGGGCCCGGTCCCCGGCCAGGATGCGCATGGCGGAGACGGCGTCCCGGGTCAGGACCGCAAGGTCGCAGGGCACGGGGGCCAGCTTCACCAGGCCGGACTCCAGCTTGTGGAGGTCCAGCATGGAGTTGATCATCTGCCCCATCCATCGAACCGACGTGAGGGCCTCGTCCACGAGGCCGATGCAGTCCTCCGATAGGGCGTCCCGGGTCTCCTGGGCAAGGTATTCGAGGGAAAGGCTTATGGCCGTGAGGGGGGAGCGCAGGTCGTGCACCACCATGTTGACCATGGCGTCGCGCATCTTCTCGGTCCGGGAGAGCTTGTCGTAGCTTTCCCACAGGGCGCGCGCCTTGCGCACCAGGCCGATGTGCGTGGCGAGCCGGGCCCTCAGCTCATCGGGCTGAAAGGGCTTGGTGATGTAATCCACCCCGCCGCAGCGGAAGGCCCGCACCTTTTCCGCGACCTCGTTATAGCCGGAGACGAAGATGACCGGGATGGACGAAAGGGCCGGGTCGGACTTCAGGGCCTCGCATACCGCGTAGCCGTCCATATCCGGCATGTTGATGTCCAACATCACGATTTCGGGGGCATCGGCGCGAACGGACTCCAGGGCTTCCGCTCCGCTCAGAACCAGACGGGGGGCGTAACCCCAGTCCCGGAGCGTCTTCCCGGCGAGCCGGAGAGTGGTTGGATCGTCGTCCACAACAAGGACGGAGGCCGGGATTTCCGGCCTTTCGGGGGCGGAGGATTGCATGGTGCAGGCTCTTTCTCCATGCCCCGCTCCTTCCAGGGGTGGGCGGCCTCGGGATGGGGGGGAGGCACCGGCCGCCGGCCTGTCCTTATTCGGACAACCAGCCCGGATTCGAATCGGTCAATGCTCATTCACCATATCATACAACACCGGAAAGGGCGGCGCAAGGGGGCGGGAAGCACCGAACGTATGGATGTGACAGTGGTGTTACCAATAAACGTTAAATTAGTAGCTAAATAAACTACATATTAACTCAATACTATCTCACTATTTTATTTCTTCCAAAAAAATCTTTCACCCGGTTTGCGGCCGAACTCATATATGAAATGCCTCACAGCCAACCTTTGCCGGGAAAAGCTCGGACCGTGGCGATCTTCCGTTCCCCACATCCTGCCGTATTTTATAACATACTATAAGTATTACTTTTTTGTAAGCTTGCCCGGCTTCTGCCCTTAAATTTGCCATTGGCTTCGTCAATGACAGCCATCCAAAAAAAATTCCAGGATGACCCCAAGTGAAAAAAACTGACCGGCCCGGACCTTTTTCGAGGTTTGCCGTTCCGGGGTTTTTGGTGTAAAAAATTTCATTCGGAAAAACGGAAGAAAGCCCGGGCGCTGCCTGCAACCGCTTTTCCGGCCCATCGACTCCGGAGGGGACCCATGACGCGCAACGCGGTTAAGCGCCTGTTGATCCTGGCTTTTTCGGCGGCGATCCTTTCCGGGGCGATCCCTGCCCCCTGCCGGGCCGCCGGGGAGCGGCCCCTGGACGTCATGCTGGTCCTCGACAACTCCATGAGCATGAGGAAGAACGACCCATCCTTCCTCTCCCGGGAGCTGGTCAAGAACTTCATCGAGGGGCTGCCGGGCGACGCGGCCTGCGGCATGGTGGTGTTCGGCGCCAAGGCGAGCCTCGCGGTCGATCTCACGCCATTAGGCGACGAGGGGGCCGCCGACGCCCTTCTGGGCGGCCTGAAAAAGGTGGATTACTCGGACCGCTTCACCGACAGCCCCGCCGGCGTCGAGCGCGCCCTCTACGAGCTGACCCAGAAGGGCCGGCAGGGCGCGAGCCGCATCCTGGTGTTCCTGACCGACGGCATCGTGGACACGGGCGACAAGGCGGAGGACGCCAGGAAGCGGGACTGGCTCCTCTCCGACCTCGCCGGCGAATGCCGGAAGCAGGGCATCCGGGTATTCGGCATCGCATTTACCGAGGAGGCGGACTACGAGCTGATCCAGGCCCTGGCCTCCCGCACCTACGGCGCCTATTACCGGGCGCTGTCGCTGGACGAGATAGAGGGAATCTTCGATTCCATCCAAAAGGCGGCCCTGGAGCCCCCGGCCCCTGCGGCGCCCGCGGCCGGCGTCACTCCGCCGGCGCCCGCGGCTTCGAAA
>JAKAGN010000289.1 GCA_021815525.1 Deltaproteobacteria bacterium | reverse complement strand
GGCCGGGCTCCGAGCGTTCAATTTTTGAACGTTCAAATTATGAACGCTTCCAACACCCGGAAATTACGCCATTTTTACCCACAGTAGAGCATCCGGGCCTTGACCGCTCTACACTCTGTCCACTTTCCCCAGCCTTCCAGACTTCGGGCGGAAGGATGCGAAGCCCTCATAAACACTGGCGGCGCGGATTGCTGCGCAATCCGCGCCGCCATAATATCGGGGGTCCGGGGGGACGTAGTCTCCCCGGCCGCCGGAGGCGCTTTTGCCTTGCTTCAGGCCGGTTTTGTCTTGCGGTACTCCGCCAGGAAATGCAGGATCTCGTCCAGTATCTGCCGGGAGTAGACCTTTCCCACCAGGCTGTCCCAGACCGGCCGGGTCTTGCGGCGGATTTCCTCCATCAGCTTGGGGTCCACGCGGGTCTTTTTCACGCCGTAGCGCGTAAGGGCCGCCAGGGCCTTGTCGTTGGCCTCGCGGGTGGCCTTGAGGAACTTCGTGACGAGTTCGTCCCTTTTGCTGTCCATGGGCTCGCGGTACTTCTGGGGAAGCCTCGCCCACGCGGAGGTGGAGAAGATGGCCAGGGCCGGCGAGTAGCGTATCCTTATGGGATTCACGTACTTGATCTGGGACTGCATCTGGAACCCTATGATGCCGAAGGCGGGGCAGATCAGGGAGTCCACCACGCCCTGGCGCACCGATGAGGCGGCCTCCGGCACGTTCACGGGGATGGGCGAGGCGCCCAGGGCCTCCAGGCATTTCTCCTCCACCGGCCCGTACCAGGTGAGGAAGCGGGCGGCCTTGAACTGGTCCAGGCTCGAGAAGTCGTAGCGGGTGGAGTATATCTGGTCGAAGTCCTGGTCCACCCAGAAGATGAGCTTGAAGCCCTGGGCCGCGGTCAGGCGGTCGAAGGAGGTGAACATCTTCCTCCTTATGTAGTCCACCTCCCCGTAGTCGTTGAAGAGAAAGGGTAGCTCCAGGACCGTCATGGCCGGGCACACGGTGCCCACGCCCTGGCCCGAGACCGCGGCGGTGTCGATCTGGCCCACCCGCATTTTCTTTATGATGTCCTCGTCGTCCCCCATGACGCCGCCCCAGAAGCACTTGAAGCCCACCTCCCCGCCCGTGACCCGCTGAACCTCGGGGAGCATGATCTCCTCGAACTGCCGGGCCCAGCCCGTGCCCTTGGGGGCGATGGTGGCCATCTTGAAGACGTAGGCGGGCTGCTTCCCGGCGGCCGCGGGCGCAGCCGCGAGCGCAAGGCCTATAACCGCCATCACGAGGACGGCTGTTGTGTTCAGGAGTTTTTTCATTTTCCCCCCTTACGGTGTTTTTTCAGTTCCATATCATGCCGGCGCGGGCCGGAATCACCTAGCAGGCTGTCGAAAAACGCGAACTGCTGCGTTACGCTTCAAAGCCAATTTCGGTTACGTACGAAAAGTACGCGCCCTCATTGGCTTTTCGCGTGCCTTGCATTTCATCGTTTTTCATCAGCCTGTGTGAATTCGAATTTTTCAACAGGCTGCTATAGGTCAGTGCCCTGGCTCCGCCGGCTGGTCAACAGAGTTGCCCCTGATGTCCCTGTACCACTCCTCCACCTCCGCCGCGTGCCAGTCGTTGCCGTAAAGAAGTTCCGAGACCAATTTAGAGTCCCATCTCAAATCAGGCTGGCCCAGAAGCCTTTTGATAATGTTCCGGAATACGTGAACCACCAGGTCGCCCGGCGACTGGAGATTCTCGGCGATGGAAATACGGTTTTGTTCGGTGTTGAAGTGAAATACAAAATTTCTGAAAAGAAGATGTTTCAATCGGGTGAAATCGGCGTCCACAACTTGAGTCAGAGCTTCGGACGGCAAGCACGTTTTGACTCTATCCATAAAATCATCCCACGAAGTGAAGGGGCCGTCCTTGGCCGACAGGCAGACCGCTTCGCAGAGCTGAATAAATAAATCCGGCCGCACCAGTTTGACTTGCTGCTGCTTCAGAATACGCTTGTAGTACTCCAATGGTGTCGGTGGTTCAATTACGTCTTGGGGAGGCGCATTTTCCAGGAGGAATATGTGCTTCTCATATTGTCCTTGCCGCACGGTTACAACATCGGTACAAGCATTGACGAAATCGGCAAAAGTCCTGTAGCCATAGGTCGCTTCGTCGAATGCCGGGTCTAGTTGCAACATCGTCAACTTAAGGGCCGACATACGTGCAAACTGCTCGGCCTTCATCGAGCTTATGCGTGCAACTGCATTGACAAGAAGTTTCTTCGCATCGGAAATATCGGAAGCTACCGCAGCTTCCATCTGTTTGATTGGATCTGAGGTTGCTGGCCGTGAAACCCTCACTAAGTTGTCGTAAAACTTGAACTCGTTGCAGGATGCAATCCAGAACCTGTTTGTTGCCTCACGAACGCCTATGCCTATTACATCCTTGCCCTTTTGCCGCAGCTTCTGGCATACGGCTATGTAGTCACTGTCCCCTCCTACAATCACCACCTTGCCTACGTGCGGAAACGCGTTGATATCTTCTATTATATCGACGCACATCCTGATGTCGGCGCCGTTCTTTGCGTGTGCTCCGCGCGGAAAGAGCTGGATGAGATCTATGGTGTAGTTCATGAAGTCGGACGCGTAAGCGGAAAACCACGCCCAGTTGGCATAGGCCCTGTTGACGGCCACGGGGCCTATGGGCAGGATGAAGTTCATCAACGCTTCGACATCGACGATGTCGGTCTGGCGCAGGTACCGGCCCTGCTTGTACGAACCGGCTCCGTTCATAAGTTCATAAAGCGAGGCATGGACGTTCTCGAAATCCCAGTAAACCGCGATATGGTCCGCCACCTGTTTGCTCCCTTTCGCTTATGAGTCCCCCCGTCTTTGCGTGCGAGGCCGCCAAGCCCTCAAAAACTTTCGCGGACGTGCGAAGAGCGCGGACCGCCATGACGAAGGGCGGGGGCGCTTTTGCCGTTGTTTTGGGAAGGAGTGCGGGAGGGGCGCCGGCCGGACAGCCTGGATAAAAACGATAACGCAAGGCGCGGCAAAAACCGACACGCGGGGGCGCATGGTTCGTACGCGGCCGAAATCGTTTTTAGAGCAACGCGCAAGCATCGCGTTTTCAGGCGGACCGCTACCCCAGGACCCCGCGCACCTCCACGGACACCGCGGCCTCGAACTGGGCGAAGTTTCTGCGGAAATCCGCCAGAAGCGCCCGAGCGCGGTTCTCGTAGGCCGCGGCGTCGCGGGCCGCATTCCTGGGGTTCAGGATTTCCGCGGGCACGTCCGGGCAGCACCTGGGGTAGCTTAGCCTGAAAAGCGGCTCGGTGTCGTAGGGGACGTTATCCAGTGCGCCGGAAAGCGCGGCCTTCACAAGGGCCCGGCTGTGGCGGATTGGGATCCGGTCGCTTTTCCCGGCGGGCTCGCCCATCCAGCCCGTGTTCAAAAGCCAGCAGTTGACCTTGTGGCGCTTGATCTTCTCCCTTAAAAGCGTGGCGTAGACGTTGGGCGGAAGCGCCATGAAGGGCGCGCCGAAGCAGGTGGAGAAGGTGGTCTTGGGCTCGGTCAGGCCCACCTCCGTGCCGGCCACCTTGGCGGTGTAGCCGGTCAAGAAGTGGTACTCGGCCTGCTCGGGGGTCAGGCGCGATATGGGGGGCATGACGCCGAATGCGTCGCAGGTCAGCATAACGATGTTCCTGGGATGCTCGCAGGCGCCCTCCCGCACCACGTTTCCGATGTGGGTCAGGGGATACCCGGCCCGGGTGTTTTCGGTCAAGCTGGCGTCATCTAAGTCCACCTGGCGGGTCTCCAGGTTTATGCCGACGTTTTCCAGGATGGTGCCGAACATGCGGGTGGTGGCGTAGATGTCGGGCTCGGCCTCGGGGGAGAGGCGGATCACCTTGGCGTAGCAGCCGCCCTCGAAGTTGAACACGCCCTGGTCGCTCCAGCCGTGCTCGTCGTCGCCCACGAGCCTGCGCTCGGGGTCGGCGGAGAGGCTCGTCTTGCCGGTGCCGGAAAGCCCGAAGAAGACCGCGCTGTCGCCGCCCGCCCCCACGTTGGCGGAGCAGTGCATGGAAAGAACCCCCTGCTGGGGCAGGAGGTAGTTCATGAGGGTGAAGACGCTCTTCTTGATCTCGCCGCCGTAGCTGGTTCCGCCGATGAGTATTATCTTGCGGCCGAGATTTATGATGATGAAGCTCTCGGAGCGGGTGCCGTCTATCTCGGGGACCGCGTGGAAGCGCGGGGCGTTTATGATGGTGAAGCCGGGCCGGTAGGCCTCCAGCTCCTCCCTGTCCCGGATCTTCAAGAACATGTTCCGGGCGAAGAGGCTGTGCCAGGCGTTTTCCGTGATGACCCGGATGGGCTCGCGGAAGCGGGCGTCCACCCCGGCGTAGCAGTCCTGGACGAAGAGGTCCTTGCCCTGGAGATAGGCCAGCATCCGGCGGTAGAGGATGTCGAACTTGTCCTGGTCCAGGCTG
>JAKAGN010000003.1 GCA_021815525.1 Deltaproteobacteria bacterium | reverse complement strand
GTAATCATATTATTTTAGACGCCCTAAATTTTATGCTCCGCACCAAGGCCGCAGAAAAGCCCACCGGCCGCCATCGAAACCCCGCTTCCGCGCAGCAATCGTTGACCGATAGGATGCGAAGCCCTCCAGACACATGCGGGGCCTTGCGCAGCAAGGCCCCGCGAATATCGGGGGTCCGGGGGCGGTTTGCGCCCCCGGTCATTTTGGAAAAGGGGAGGGGGTGCGGGGGAGGGGGAAAACCTTTTGAAAAAAGGTTTTCCCCCTCCCCCGCAATCCTTTCCCGCTTTCGCCGTCTTCATGCGGCGGGGATGAACTCGCGGGGACGCGATTCAACCAGCTTGATGGCCTCGGCGGGGCAGGAGACCTGGCAGACGCCGCAGCCCATGCACTTGTCGGCGGCGACTATGGCGGTGTTGTTTTCCTCGTCCATGGTGATGGCCGTAAACCAGCAGCGGTCCACGCAGGCGCCGCAGGCCTGGCAGGCGTCGGGGTCGATGGTGGCCAGGTACCGGGATGGGTCGGTCATCCTGGTGCCGTACTTTATCATGACGGGCATTGCTATGCAGCAGCAGCCGCAGCAGTTGCAGATGAAGTGCATGTCGGCGGAGCGGTTCATGGTGACGTGCATGAGGCCGGCTTCCTCGGAGTCCTTGAGGATCTGGAGGGCCTCGGCCTGGGTGACGCGGCGGCCGGTTCCGCGATCTAAGTTGTACTCGGCGGCTTTGCCGATCTGGAGGCACACCTCTATGGGCCGGTCGCATTTTCCGGCGATCAGCCGGCAGGTGCACTTGGTGACGCAGATGACCTTGGCGCTTTCGATAAGCTCCTTGGCGCTTTCAAAGGAAAGTATCTGGTTCTTGGCGGAAACCGAGGCCTCAACCGGGATGATGCGGGTGAAGGGCTTGGGAATGGCGCTTTCCACGATCTTGGCGTAGGCGGGCCACTCCTCCTCCATGAACTCCTGCCACAGGGCGAAGTAGGCTTTGGGGGCCTCGGGCCAGAGGATGGTTGCGTCGTGGAACTGGACTATGTCGCGGTCCAGGCGAAAGCGCACGCCGTCCGGCTTCACGGACTTGAAGGCAAGGCCCTTGTGGTAGAACTCGGCAAGCTTTTTTTCGGCAAGAGAGGGGTCGATGTTCATCTTGGCGGCAAGCTCGGAGGCGGTGGCGGGAAGGGCCAGAAGCATGGCCGCCTCGTTTTCGTCTGCCAGCATGGCGAAAAGCTTGGGAATCCGGACCGAGCCCGGCACCATTATCTTTTCTGCGAGCTTTTCGTAAACGGATTTTTCGCTCATTGGGGGCTCCTTCAAGTCCGTTGTTTTTTCGCGTTGATTTCCTTTTCGAGCCATTCCATCCACGCATCGAAACCCTCGCCCGTCTTGGTGGAAAGGGGGAAAACGGGGATCTTGGGGTTTACCGAGCGGATGTTTTTCAAAGCGAGATCGGCTGAAAAATCGAGGTGCGGCAGAAGGTCGATCTTGCTTAAGATGGCCATGTCGCAGACCCGGAACATCAAGGGGTACTTCACGGGCTTGTCCTCGCCCTCGGTGACCGAGAGCACCACGCCGCGCCTGTCCTCGCCCATGTCGAACTCGGCCGGGCAGACGAGGTTACCCACGTTTTCCACGATCAATAGCTCGATCGCGGAAAGGTCCAGGGCAGCCACGGCGGAGCGGATCACGTGGGCCGCTAAGTGGCAGTCGCCCCCGAACTCGTCGGTGTTCACCTGGACCACGGGGACGCCGGTGGTGGCCAGGCGGTCGGCGTCTATGGTGGAGCAGATGTCGCCCACGATGACGGCGCAGGAGAGCCTTGGCGAGAGGCGCTTCAAGGTTTCCACCAAAAGCGTGGTCTTGCCGCTTCCGGGCGAACTCATTAGGTTGAAGACGAAGACGCCGTTTTGGGCGAACATCTTGCGGTTTTCCTCGGCGATGGCGTCGTTGACGTCGAGGACCTTTCTGACCACCTGGATTTCCATGGAAGCTCATCCTCCATATTATTTTGAGCGCGACTGATGACTACTCGGCGAGCTCGATGGACGCCACCGTGAGCTCACGGCCCGAAAGAATGCGTATGTCGGGGCTCTTGCACTTGGGGCAGGAAAAATCGGCGCTTTCGATGGTGAACTCCGCAAGGCAATCGCCGCAGACGGCCGTAACCGGGATCTCCTCGATGTTAAGCTTGGCGCCTTCCAAGGGCGTGTCGCGGCTCACCACCGAAAAGCAGAAGCGCATGCTCTCGGGCACGATGGCCGTTAGCTTGCCCACCTTTAGATTGACGGCTTCCACCGCCCGGTCGGCCGCCTCCTTGGGGATGGCGGAGCGGGCGATCTCCACTATGCGAAGGGCGATTCCCATCTCGTGCATGATTCTGACCTGTCTGGAAGAGGGTAGGGGGGGCCGCTGCGACGGCCTATTGGAAACTTGGGAATTGTTATCGCAAACGGTGGCCGAAAGGCAAGGGATTTTAAAAAAATCAAAAGAATGTTCGTTCGATTTTTAAGCGCGCGATCCGAAAATATCCGTTCCAACTCTAATAAGGGTGGCCCCTTCCTTAATGGCCGCCTCAAAGTCGTGGCTCATGCCCATGGAAAGCTCGTCCATGCGGAGATTTTCGATGCGCCGGGCCGCGATTTTTTCCGCGAGGCGGCGAAGGCATGCAAAGTGGGGCCGGGCGTCCTCGGGGTTTTCGCAAAAGGGCGGCATGGTCATGAGGCCCGAAAGATGGAGGCGGGGGAGGGCCGCCACGGCGGCCGCAAGGTCGGCGGCGGCCTCGGGGGCCACACCGCTTTTGGTGGCCTCGCCGCCGGTGTTGACCTCGATCAACACAGTCATGTCCCGGTTTTCGGCTTCGAGCCTTTTGGAAAGCTCCAGGGCGAGGCGGAAGGAATCAAGGGTGTGGACCGCGTCGAAGAGGCGCGCCGCGAAACGGGCCTTGTTGGTCTGAAGGTGGCCTATGAAGTGCCAGGAAACCGGAAGGCCCGAAAGGGCCTCGATCTTGGCTTTAGCCTCCTGGATGTAGTTTTCCCCAACCATCGTAACGCCCGCGGCGACAGCGGCCGCCACGAGGGGCGCGGGAACGGTCTTCGTTACGGCCACCAGGCGCACCGATGAGGGATCGCGGCCGGAGGCTATGGCCGCCCGCTCCATGCGCTCGCGGACGCTGGCCACGTTCTCCGCGATCCTTTCGGCATCTTTTCTTTCGCTAGCGTCCACGGCGGCGGAATCCCTCCCTTTCCAGCACCTCCACCACCTCGCAAAGGGGCAGCCCCACCACGTTGGTGTAGCTTCCTATGACGCTCTTGACCAGGGCCGCGCCCAGGTCCTGGATGGCGTAGGAGCCCGCCTTGTCCATGGGCTCATTGGTGGAAACGTACCAGGAGATTTCGGAAGGCGTAAGGTCCTTGAACTGCACCCGGGTTTCCTCCACCCCTGAAAACGAGAAGCCCCGCGCCCGGCACTGGACGGACCAGCCGGTGTACACGAGGTGCGCCCGGCCCGAGAGCCGCGAAAGCATCCGCAGGGCTTCATCCGTGGAGGAGGGTTTTCCCAGGACGTCGCCGTCCACGACAACTATGGTGTCCGCGCCCAGTACGTGGCTTTCCGGGTAAAGACGCGCCACGGCCGCGGCTTTTTTTTCGGCGAGGCGCCGCGCGTGCTGGGCCGGGGAGCCCTTTACGGGGCCGTTTTCATCCACGTCGCTCACCACTATGGTAAAGGAAAGGCCAGCGCCTTCGAGGAGCTGCTTTCGTCGGGGGCTCGCGGAGGCGAGGATGAGATGGGGGGAAGCTTCCATGCCCTTCCTCTTACCAGAAGATGCGTGGTCTGGAAAGGTGCAAGGCGCGGCCCGGAAACGAAAAGGGCGGGCCGGGGCTGTCGAAATCCGCCCGCGGCCCGCCCGAAAAATGGAAGCCTGCAAAAAACCCGCAGCCCCTAAAATGGGTGGGGAGAAAAAACGCTTCCCCTGCTTTTCCTGGGCCGGCGGCGCGCCGCCGGCCCAGGGTGCGGCGTCTAGTTAAAGAGGGCGCTTATGAAGCAGGAGCTGTCGTTGCTGTAATTGGGAGTCGTGCTCTTGCCCGCCGCCAGGGGATCGCCGACCTCGCCCACCGCCGGGTTCGAGTCATAGGGGCCGTTGTCCTTGATGATGACGGTGACGCTCTTCCGGTCCGTGGAAATCATGGCGCCCTCCTGACCGGCCGTCTCCTGGTAGATTTTGACGAAGTCGATCCACTTGCCGCCGGCAAGCTTGAACCAAGAGTAGCCGTTCGGCAGGGCCTCGGGCAGGACCACCTTGAACACCGCCGCGGCGCCGGGAACGAGCGTCAAGTCCACGTCCATGAGCCCGTAGATCATGTTGGAGGGCCGATCGCTTGCAGGGGTTGCGCCGGGGTCGGCGAAGTTGACGCTGCTTACGACGCCGACCGTGGAGACTATGCCCAGGGCCCTGCCGGTGTCTGTCATGAGGTAGGACGCGCCGGGCTCGTTGATATAGAGGTCGCCGTACACCGTGGCGGCCAGGAGCCGGTGGGTCTGGGCCGTGGGATGGATGGTGTCCCAGAAGATGTAGCCCTGGGCGCTGTTGAAGGTGGCGCCCTCCAGGAGGGCCGCGTCCGTGGTGTTGGTGAAGCCGTACAGGCCGGGTTGGGCCAGGGCCTTGTCAAAGAGGTTGAAGGAGCTTATGGGGTAGATGTTCACCCCCGGATGGGCCGCGGCGAACCCGCCTATTGCCTGGCCGAGCGCGTTGTTGAAGGCCTGGGACAAGGCCCGGCCCTGGGCGGCGCCCTGCGGCGTTCCGTTGTTCCGCGGCGTGGCTCCCAGGTCCGGAAGGTCGAAAACTGCGATGTTAGTGGCGCCCATGTTGTCCGTGAGCCTGGTCAGGCCGGTCACGATGTTGGTGACCGCGTTGCCGATGACCGCGGCTACCTTCTCCTGGGTGGAAAGGTCGGCGTTCAGGAAGTCATTGGCCCCGATCCACACGGCCACCAGGGTGTTTTGCGGGATCTGGACCTGGGCTGCCACGGCCTGGTTCACCTGGTCCAGGAAATCCACCACGGGAAGCTCGGCTCCGCTTCCGGTCTCGGCGCCGCCAAAGGCGTTGTTGAAGAAGAGCGAGCCGAACACCGGCGCTTGCGCCTGCGCCATCATGATCTGGGACAGGAGAAGGCCGTGCGAGAGGCCCATGAGACTTGCCAGATCCTCCGACCACACCATGCCGTTGGACCAGCGGCCCTGCCAGTAGTGCGCGGGGTCCGGGCCCTGGCCCTGGGAGAGGAGGAACACGTTGCCGGAGTCAGACAGGCTGTCGCCGTACACCACGAGGTTGTCGAAATGGGATACCGCAGCCGCCGCCTGCTCCTGGGGCAGGACGAGGCCCGAAAAAAGCATCAGGCCGCAAAGGGTCAGCGCGAAAAGGAAACGTTTCATGTTCTCTCCTTCCAAGGGTCGATAAGATGTTGTGATGTGAAAAACTTAAGGTCTTCCCGGACGATACAGGCCTAATGGGTTCTACTCAATAGAATACCCCCTTATGGGGGAATAAACCAAGCCTAAAAAACATGGCGGGCAAATGCCGGTCGCCCGCCATTTGCCCGCCACGTTTTTTAGGGCTAACTATTTGAACTTATTGGCGGAGAGGGTGGGATTTGAACCCACGATCCCGCTTGTGGCAGGATTCTGCTTTTCGAGAGCAGCGCCTTCAGCCCCTCGGCCACCTCTCCGCAATCCGCGCTCATCGCGCCGCAGGCCAAGGCTATTAGCCGATCGGCCGTGTCTTGTCAACGTTCTTTAAGGCTCCCCCACAGGCTTGCCGCGGGTTTCCGAAAGGAGCCGGTCGAAGTAGAGGACCGTCCTTTCAAGGCCCTCGTCGAGGCTCACCTTGGGCTCCCAGCCAAGGAGGGTCTTTGCGAGCGTTATGTCGGGCTTGCGCTGGCGGGGGTCGTCCACCGGGAGCTTCTCGAAAAGGATTTCCGAGCGGGAGCCGGTCATGGCGCGGATTTTTTCGGCAAGCGAAAGGATGGTGAACTCGCCGGGGTTACCCAGGTTCACCGGGCCGGTGACGGAATCGGGTGTGGCCATCAGGCGCACGAAGGCGTCGACGAGGTCGTCGGCGTAGCAAAAGCTGCGGGTCTGGCTGCCGTCGCCGTAGACCGTGAGGGGCTCGTTCCTAAGCGCCGAGACGATGAAGTTGGATACCACCCGGCCGTCGTTTTCGTGCATCCGGGGGCCATAGGTGTTGAATATGCGCGCCACCTTTATGGGGACGCCGTGGCCCCGGTGATACTCGAAAAAGAGCGTCTCGGCGCAACGCTTGCCCTCGTCGTAGCAGGAGCGCGGGCCCACGGGGTTCACGTTGCCCCAGTAATCCTCGGTCTGGGGGTGCACGTTGGGGTCGCCGTAGACCTCGCTCGTGGAGGCCTGGAATATCCTGGCCGAAACGCGGCGCGCCAGGCCCAGCATGTTGATGGCGCCGTGGACGTTCACCTTGGTGGTCTGGACCGGGTCGTTCTGGTAGTGGACGGGCGAGGCCGGGCAGGCCAGGTTGTAGATTTCGTCGGCCTGGGCGTAGAGGGGAAAGGTTATGTCGTGGCGCAGAAGCTCGAAATCCGGGTGATTGAGAAGGTGCAGGATGTTGCGGCGGCTTCCCGTAAAGAAGTTGTCCACGCACAGGACCTCGCTTCCCTCCGCGATGAGCCGGTCGCAAAGGTGGGAGCCCAGAAAGCCCGCCCCGCCCGTCACAAGCACCCGTTTCTTCTGAGGCACGTCCTGTCCTTTCCGGCGTGAGCCGAACACGTTACCGATCTTTACGAAACGCGGCGACTGTCTTATCATGAATAAGGATGCCGGATAAAGGGCTATCCGATGCGGCGCACATTAAAACGAGGGGATCGGGCTATGAAAAGACTTCTGGCGGGATGGATGGCTCTCGGTTTTTTGGCTTTCGCGGCCGCCGGCTGCGCGGGTTCGTTCAAGGAATACGGCCGGGTGGACGTGAGCGCCGATGTGGCGAAAATGTTCGAGGAGCGCTCGCTCCCCGCCGATTACCATTACTTTTACACGGGAAGCGACACCGAGCCTTCGGCCGTCATAGGCATCGCGCCGGAATACACCCTTGAAAGCAAGGTGTGGTATCCCGTGACCATCACTCCCGAGAAGCTTTCCGTCTGGATGCGCAACATGACGGGCGGGCTGGGAAAGGGAACCGGGGTGTGGGGCGCCGCGCTCATGGGACCGGCGGGCGAGAAGGTTGGAATCTGGTACTCCCCCCACGCCACCACGTCGGTCAGGGTCTCGGCCGACAAAAAGGTCACGGTGTTCCCGCCGCAACCCCAGGAACGCGACGGCCGGGATTCGCCTTTCGATCCCTCGAACCGCGAGCTTTACGATCCCATCCTTTACCGGCCGCCAATGAGCCGCTGAAAAACGCCTTGGAACCGGCCGGAGGAAGCGATTTCCCCCGGCCGTTTTTTTCCGATGCACCGCAAACCGCTTTTTTCATCCGTTTACCTACCGCCTCGGGCAGGTCGAGCGGAAGCGATGAGCCGCAAGAAAGACAAGCCGGGCGGGGAGGCGCGTATTGTTCATACGTAACGAACCCGCCCGGCGAAGTCTGACACTGCGGATCGCGCTTCCGCTCGACCTGCTACCAGTGGACGCCGCGCATAAGCGTGGCAAACACCACCGCCTCGGCCGACGGTACGGCGTCCTTGGCGTCCTTGTCGCCCGTGGCGGCCTTGGAGTCCGGGAAGAGGTGGTAGCTGGTGTTCTGGATGATGTCGCCCACCTTGGGAAGGAGGGTGTTGATGGCCTGGCCGAATATCCCCAAGCGCGTAGCGATGCGCTTGGGCTTGTCGACGATGGCCTCACAGATCATGGCGGCGGCGTCCTCGGGTTTTAAGGTGGGCACGTGCTCGTAGAACTTGGTGGGCCCGATCATGGGGGTGCGCACCAGGGGCATGTTGATGATGGTGAAGTAGACGTTCTTGTCCAGAAACTCCGGCTGGGCGATGCGGGTGAAGGCTTCCAGCGCCGCCTTGGAGGCCACGTAGGCGGAGAAGCGGGGCGGCTGGACCTGCACGCCGATGGAGGAGATGTTGATGATGTGTCCACGCTGGTTCTCCGCCATCTTGGGCAGAAAGCCCAGCATGAGCTTCAAGGCCCCGTAGAAGTTGATCTGCATGCAGCGCTCGTAGTCGTGGAAGCGGGTGTAGGAAAGGGCTATGGAGCGGCGGATGGAGCGGCCGGCGTTGTTGATGAGGATGTCAACGCGGCCCTGCTCACGCAAAACTCTTTCCACGAGGCTTTCGCAGGAGTTCAAATCCGAAAGGTCGGCCGGATAGATGAAGGCCTTGCCGCCCTTTTCCTCGATCTCCGCCTTGGTTTCCTCCAGCTTGGGCATGGTGCGGGCCACCAGGAGCACTATGCCGCCTGCCGCGGCCACCTTCAAGGCCGTGGCCTTGCCTATGCCCGAGGATGCCCCGGTGATGAGGACCACGCGGTCCTTCACGGCGCCCTTCAGGGAGTGATCCTTGAAGAGGTCGGGGTCCAGGTGGCGTTCCCAGTAATCCCAGAGCCTGTCTGCGTATTCCGCGAGCCGCGGGCACCTTACGCCGGAGCCCTTCAGTTCCCTCAGGGTTTCCTGGCAGTCGAACTTCGTGGGGTAGTTGAAGTAGGAGAGCATGTGCCGGGGCACGGCGGCATCCGCCAGGATTGCGTCTATGATGCGCTGGGTGGGCGGAAGGTTCACGACGCCCTGGATGAGCCAGCGGGGGATCAGCTTAAGAAACTGGGCGTCTATGCGCATGGTGAACTGGGGCGCGTGGGCGGCCTTGGCGAAGAGGTTCATGACCTCGCCCACCCGGAAGGGCTCGGGGTCGGTCAAGTGAAAACAGCGGCCGTCGAGCCCCGGCTTGTGGGCCAGAAAATCCATGGCGTCGGCCACGTAGTTCACAGGCACGATGTTGATGCGGGAGCCTTCGAGCCCCACCATGGGCACCCACTGGGGCAGGCTTCCGCGGATCTTCTGGAGGAACTTGAAGAAGTAGTAGGGGCCGTCCACCTTGTCGATCTCGCCGGTCTCCGAGTGGCCCACCACGATGCCGGGGCGGTAGACGCGGTACGGGATGGAGCATTCCTTCCTGACCACGCCCTCCGAGACGTGCTTGGTGCGGAAGTAGGGCTGGTCGTAGTTTTCGGCCTGCTCGAACATCTCCTCGCGCCACCAGCCCTTGAAGAGCCCGGCCGCCGCGATGGAACTCACGTGGTGAAAGCATCCCGCCGAGAAGGCCTCGGCGAGCTTCACAGCCTGCCTGGTGCCGTCCACGTTGGTCTTTTCCTGGATGGCGTCGTCCTTCAAGGTCATGTCGTAGATGGCGGCCAGGTGGAAGAAGTGGTCCACCTTGCCCTTGAGCTTGGAGATGGTGGGGCCGTTGACCCCCAGCTTGTTCTTGGTGATATCCCCCGTGACCGGCACCAGGCGGTCAGCCGCGCCCGGCCACCACTGGCGGGCGATGGCTTCCAGCTTGTTCTTGGAGCCCTTCCGGACGAGGATGTAAACCACGGCCTCCGGACGGGTCAGGAGGTTCCGGACCAGGTACTTGCCTATGAAGCCGGTGGCGCCCGTGACGAAATAATTCATGGGATGCTCCTTTGGGGATGGTTTCTTTGAATGCGGGGGAAGAACGCGCGAAAAAACTTTATCCCATATGAAACAATTTCCGGGGGCCTTAAGTCAATAGGCTCTTTCCGCAAGAGGCCCCAAGCCGAAAAAAAAGGGCCCGCGCGGATTGTTCCACGCGGGCCCTTTTACCGGATTTTTTCCGGCAGCTACTTTATGACGCCCATGTGAAGCAAAAGCTTCCTGTCGATGACGCCGGTTTGCGGCAGCCCCTTGGCCTTCTGGTACTGCATCACGCCCTTGCGGGTGTTGGGGCCGATCACGCCGTCCACGTCGTCGTCATAGTAGCCCATGCCCTTGAGCATCTTCTGGACCTCCATGATCTGGCGCTTGCGCTCCGCCCAGGCGGAGACCTTCTTCTCGGGCTGGGCCGCAGGCTGGGCCGCTGCGGGCTCGGCCTTGGCCTCGGCCGCGGCCTTCTTCTGGGCCGCGTCGGCTGCCGCCTGGGCCCGGGCCATCTCGGCCAGGCGGGCCTTGTCGGCGGCGGACTCCGCGCGCGGGCTTTGACGCGGCGTGGCGGCCTTCAAGGATTCGGGCTTGCCCTTGCGGAAGGCCGCGAGGTACTTCTTGACCTCCTGGAGCAGCTCCACGGGGTACATGCTGCCGCTCATGTCGTCGTAAACCTTCATGGCCCGCTTCTGGATGGCGGCCTGGGCCTCGGGGGAGGGGGTCACCTTCTGCACGCCGTAATCCAGCATGGCCTTGAAGCAGCGCTCGTTGTCGCGGCGGATGTCGGCGCAGTACTTCTTCTGGACGTCCGCCTGGCTCTCCAGGAGCTTTTCCTGGTAAGCCTCGGGAATCTGCCCCCAGGCCGCGTTGGTGAGGACAACGGTGGCGGGGGAGTAGCGGATCTTCATGGTGTTGACGTAGCGATCGATGGTGTAGAGCTGGCTGCCCACCTGCCATATGGCCGGCGCGATGTTGGTGTCGATGACTCCCGAGCGTTTGGATGCGGGGATGTCGGTGACGGCGATGGGAATGGGGCTCGCGCCCAGCGCCTTCAGCATTGCGGCCTCCTGCGGGCCGTACCATGTCACGATCTTGGCGGCCTTGAAGTCGTCAAGCCTGTCGAAGCGGTACTTGGTGGAGTAGAACAGGTCGAAATCCTGGTCGATCCAGAGCATGAGCTTGTAGCCGTTTTCGGAGAAGAAATAGTCGAAGGTGGAAAACATCATGGCCCGGATGTAATCGACCTCCTCGAAGCTGTTGAAAAGGAACGGCAGGCCCACAACGGAAAACTCGGGGCAGGCCGTGGTGGAGCCCTGCCCGGAAAGGCCCGCGCCCTGGAGCTGGCCTATGCGCATCTTCCTCAAGTAGTCGTTGTCGTTGCCCATGACGCCGCCCCAGTACACCTTGAAAACCACCTGATCGTTGGTGGAGCGCTGAACCCAGGGCGTGACGTACTTCTGGAAGGACACGGCCCAGCCCAGGTCCTTGGGGGCCAGGGTGGCCACCTTGAAGGCCATCTTCGCCGCGGAGGCCGGAGGAGCGACGGCAAGAACCAAAAGAGCCGCCAAGAAAACGACGATCATCCACCGACCCAATGTTTTCGCGCGCATCGCATCCTCCTTTTTCCCGTTACGGCGCCTGTACGCCGCGGAAATTTCCGGTTTGCCGAGCATGAAAGGCAGTTGGAAATGATTTTTTGATTTCTAACAAAAAAACCGGCGCATTCCAAGAGGTTTTAAGAAAAGAGCGGCTTTTGCGGCGGGAAATCCACCATTTCCGGAAAATGCGGTCCTGCATTTTTATTTGAAGCATCGGGAAGGTGGAGGCATCAGGCCAAAAGGTCCCATATGCGCTCGGCGGCGCGGCCGTCCCAGAAGGGCGGGGGCGAGGGGCGGGCTGAGCGGGCCGCGACGCTTTTGGTGAAGGCGGAAAGTATCCGCTCCCGGCTCGTGCCCCCCAGGATATTCGTGCCGTGGGTGACGGTGGCGGGCCGCTCGGTGTTCTCCCGCAGGGTCACGCAGGGAACGCCAAGGGCCGTGGTTTCCTCCTGGAGTCCGCCCGAGTCCGTAAGCACGCACTCGGCGTCCTTCCAAAGGTAAAGGGACTCGCGGAAGGACAGCGGCGGAAGAAGGATGATGTCGTGATGGAGGGCGAGCCCGAAGACGTCCATCATCTTCCTGGTTCTGGGGTGCACGGGAAAAAGGATGGGCCGGACCTGGGCGATGGGGTTCAAGGCCGAAAGTATCTCCACGAAGCGCGTCCGGTCGTCCACGTTGGAGGGGCGGTGCAGGGTGAGAAAGACATAGCGGGGGTTTTCGCGCTTGAAGGCAAAGGTGGAAAACCTGCTTTCGTCCTCGGCTTCCAGGAGGGCCAGCTGGTGGAGGAGGTTGTCCACCATGACGTTTCCCGAAAGGTGGATCGACGAAAGGGGCCTGCCTTCGCGGAGCAGGTTTTCCACCGCCGATTCCTCGGAGGCGAAAAGGTGGTCCGCGAGGGCGTCGGTCACCACCCGGTTTATCTCCTCGGGCATCCCGCGGTCGAAGCTCCTGAGGCCCGCCTCCACGTGGGCCACGTCAAGTCCCAGCTTCGCCGCGGAAAGGGCGCAGGCAAGGGTGGAGTCCACGTCCCCCACCACCATGACGAGGTCGGGCCGCTCCCTTACGCACAGGCTCTCGAAGCCGATCATGATCCTGGCGGTCTGGACAGCGTGGGTGCCGGAGCCCTCGCCCAGGTAGTGATGGGGCTCGGGCAGCCCGAACTCCTCGAAAAAACCTCCGCTCATGACGGGGTCGGAGTGCTGGCCGGTGTGGACGATGCGGCAGTCCAGGCCCTCCCGCCCCTCCGCCGCGCGGTAAAGCGGGGCCACCTTCATGAAGTTGGGCCGCGCCCCTCCCACCAGGAACACCTTGAGACGCGCCATCCGCGGCCTCCCCCCGACGATTTTCCAGCTTCGAGCTTTTGGGCATCATACCACGGAACGCTTTTCCAATCACTCCAAAACGAGGGGAGGGCCGTCAAAAAACCATCATCCGGGTCTGAAGCCGGAAGCCGCGCCGCCCTTTGGCATTCCGGTTTCATTGGGTAGTCTGATCTACTTCCCCCTTTTGGCCCGGTACTCGTCCAGAAGGGCTATCACCTGGTTCAAAAGCTCCCTGGAATAGGTGGTGCCGGCCAGCTTGTCCCAAACCGGGCGGGCCTTCTTGCGGATCAGGGCCAGGGCCTCGGGCGTGGGGCTTATGTGGCGGACTCCGCCCTGGGTCATGAGGGCCTTCAATGCCACGGCGTTGGCCGCCCGGGTGCGTTTTATGAACTCGGGCAGCGCGGTGTCGCGGGTGGCCACGCAGCGCTTCTGATAGTCCGGGGGCAGCTCGTTGTAGGCCGCCATGCTCCAGACGTGGAGCCCCGGCGCGTAGCGTATCTTTATGGTGCTGACGTACTTCAGAACCGTGTAGGTCTGGGTCCCCACCACCCATACGGCCGGTGCTATGACGCTGTCCACGATGTTCTGCCGCAGGGCCGCCGGGACCTCGGGGCCGTTTATGGGGATGGGCTTGGCGCCGAGGGCCTCCAGACACGCGGCCTCCACCGGGCCGTACCAGGTAAGGAAGCGGCACTGGCCGAAATCCTCGAGCCGCGTGATTGCCACGTGGCTGGAGTATATCTGGTCGAAGTCCTGCTCGAACCAGTAAACAAGCTTGAAGCCCCGCTTTTGGGCGTAGGCGTCGAAAATGGGGTAAAGCCTGGGGCGGATGTAATCCACCTCGTCGTAGTTCTCCAGGAGAAAGGGAAGGGTGAGGACCGTTAGCTCCGGGCAGGCGAGAAGGGCCCCCTGGGCCGTGATGGAGGCGGCCTGGAGCTGGCCGATTTTCATCTTCTTGATGTAGTCCTCGTCGTCGCCCATGACGCCGCCGTAAAATGTTTTGAAGGAAAGCTCGCCGCCGGTGGCCTTGGCCAGGGCCGGGGCCAGGACCTCCTCCCAGGCCTTGGCCCAGCCGATGCCCTTGGGGGCGAGGGTCCCCATCTTGAACTCGTACTTGGTCTTGGCCGCGAAAGCCGCGGGCGCAAAAGCCGCCAGGAAAACGAGGAAAGAAAGGACGGCCGACGCTGGAAAAAGGCTTGTGCATTTTTTCATGGGGCGCTCCGCTTGCTGGGATTTTTAATGGGATCGGAAACGGGCTGAAACTATCGACTGACTGTATAAGACGGGTATATATAAAAAAGCGGACTCTTGTGTCAAGTAGCAGGATATTTTTTTGAATAGATTGTAATTAAATGGGAATATGGTTGACGCAAGGGTCGGAAAGGGTGGGACGCCCGGTAATCGACCAATGGGTCTAACTGAGAGGCGAACGTCTATCGGAAGGGCGAGGGGAAGGCGTTCCGGATAAGCTCGAAGATGGGCTTTTCGTCCGAAAGAGTAATCGCCAGCACATCAAACCTTGCGGCTTCCGCAAGCCGGCCGTTTCGCGCCAGGTAATGCCGGGCCGTGCGCGCGATATTCTCCTGCTTGCGGCGCGTGACGGCGAGCTTGGCGGGCCCGAAGCGAAGCGAGCGGCGCATCTTGACCTCCACGAAGGCGATGACGCCCCGCTCCTCGGCCACTATGTCGATCTCGCCCATCTTGGTCCGGTAGTTGGTGCAGAGAATGCGGTAGCCGTTTTGCCTGAGGTGGACCGCGGCGAGCGATTCGCCGCTCCTGCCAAGGGCGCGCTTGTGGGGCCGGGCGGGCGGCGTCCCGGCATCGCGTGTCGTTTTGGAGGATTTCCGGAAAAAATCAGCGAGGACGCCCATGATTTCCCGAAAGCTCTTCATGGGATAAGCGTTGCGGCGGGATTCTCGGCTTTTCCGCTCACGGGGCCAGCTCCAACATGCGGGAAAGGGCCTTTCCGGCGTCGGCCTTGATGTCCTCCGGCACCTCCACCAGGTTCTTCCGGCCGATGTCCTCTAGGACCGCGAGGAGCTTTTCGGGGCTTATTTTGAACATGTTGGGGCACATGGAACGGAATAGCGGCAGGATGGTTTTCTCCGGAATCTCCGCGGCAAGGCGCTCCACCAGGTGAATTTCGGTTCCGATCACGATTACGGAGCCCGACGGCGCGGCCTTCACATATTTCACCATCTGGTCCGTGGAGCCGGATGCATCGGCTGCGTTCACCACCTCCTCCGGGCACTCCGGGTGAACGATGATTTTCGCGCCCGGAAGGCGTTTCCGCGCATCCGCTATGTGCTCCGGGGTGAACTTGGTGTGCACGTGGCAGAAGCCGTCCCAGAGGATCAGACGCGAGCGCCGGATGGAGCCGGCGGAGTTGCCGCCGAGGGGTTTTCCGGGGCTCCATACGATCATCTCGTCCCGGGCGAGGCCCAGGGCGTTTCCGGAGTTGCGCCCCAGGTGCTGGTCCGGGAAGAAAAGGACCCGGCTTCCGCGCGAGAAGGCCCATTTTAGGGCGGTTTTCGCGTTGGAGGAGGTGCACACGGCTCCCCCCCGGGCCCCGCAGAAGGCCTTCAGCTCGGCCGAGGAGTTCATGTACACCAGCGGGACGAGAATCTCCTGCCCCAAAAGGCCCGCAAGCTCCCGCCACGCGGTTTCCACGTTCACGGGGTCGGCCATCTCGGCCATGGGGCAGCCGGCGTTCATGTCGGGGATCTGGACTGTCCGGCCCGGCCCGGCCAGGACCGCCGCTGACTCCGCCATGAAATGGACGCCGCAGAAGACGATGTGGCGCGCCTTCTCGTTTTGGGCCGCCAGCCGCGAAAGCCCGAAGGAATCGCCCATGTGGTCGCCCACGGCCACGATCTCCGGCCGCTGGTAATGATGGGTGAGTATGGTGAGCCGCGCGCCCAGCTCCGACTTTTTGGCCCGGATCGCCCGCAGGACTTCGCTTTCTTCCAACGCCATCACGAAACCTCTTCCACCTTGTCCCCAACCCGGATAAGGCCGCCGGCGATAACCTTGGCGAACACGCCCTCCCGGGGCATGATGCAGTCGCCCGCGGCATAGTAGACGGCGCATTTGTTGTGGCACTCTTTTCCGATCTGGGTGATCTCGAGAAGCGCCGTCTCCCCGAGCCTGAAGCGGCTCCCCACCGGCACGGCCTTCCAGTCGATGCCCGTCGTCGCCACGTTTTCGGCGAAATCCCCGAAGGTGACGTCGAGGCCCCTGGCCCTGGCCTCCTCGATCCGTTCGGCGGCCAGAAAGCTCACCTGACGGTGCCAGGGCCCGGCGTGGGCGTCGCCCTCGAGACCGTGGCCCTCCACCAGGGCGGCCTCGGAAACCACGGTCTTCTTCGTGCCTTTTCTTTTGCTCCGGGCTATGGATACGATCTTCATTGGGGCACGCCCTGGCCGTTTTTATACAGGGGCGAAATCTCCCGGAGGGTGGTCACGGAAGTCTTGAGGGCCGCCAGGAACTTCATGACCTCGGCCTCGGTGTTGTCGATGCCGAAAGTGATGACCAGGGTTCCCTGGCAGTCGGCGAAGCCTAAGCCCGTGGAGAGAAGCACGTGGGAGGCCCTAAGGCTTCCAGACGCGCAGGCCGAGCGGGTGGAGACCGCGAAGCCCTCGTCGTCCAGCATCAGGACCACGCTTTCGCCCTCCACGTGGTGCACCGAGACCGACACCAGGTTCGGCAGGCAGTTTTCCGGGTCCCCGTTTATGCCGTAATCGCTCAAGTACTCGGGAAGCTTCGAAAGGAAAAGGTCACGGAGCTTCCTGGTGTGGGCGGCTCTGGCGCCCATGTCCCGGGCCGCGAGCCTTGCGGCCTCGGCCATGCCGGCGATCCCCACAAGGTTTTCCGTGCCGGCCCGCTTGCGGTTTTCCTGGACCCCGCCGTCGAAAAGCGACCAGATGGGCACGCCGCGGCGCACGTAGAGCCCCCCCACGCCGGTGGGGCCGTAAAAGGGGTTGGACGCGAAGCTTAGAAGGTCCACCCCCATTTCCTGCACGTCCACGGGAAGAACGCCCACCGTGTCCACGGCGTCGCAGTGATAGAGCACCTTCTTTTCCTTGCAGACCGCCGCGATCTCCTTGACGGGCTGAATGGTCCCTATCTCGTTGTTGCCGTGCATTATGGAGACCAGGATGGTGTCGGGCCTGATGGCCTTGGCCACGGTTTCGGGGTTGACCCGGCCGCGCTCGTCCACCGGCACGGAGGTGACCGTGAAGCCCATGAGCTTGAGGCGCCGGAGCGACCGGATCACCGCGTTGTGCTCGATGTTGGACGTTACTATGTGCTTTCCCTTGCCCTCGTCGGACTTGGCCCAGGCCACGCCCTTGATGGCGAGGTTAACCGCCTCGGTTCCGCCCGACGTGAACACGATCTCGCGTGAAACCGAGGCGTTCACGAGGGCCGCCACCGCCGCCCGGGACTCGTCCAGCAGCTCGGCGGCCCGCTCGCCCAAACGGTGCTGGCTCGAGGGATTGCCCAGGTTTTCCCGGATGGCGGCGATCATGGCCTCCTGAACCTCGGGAAGCAGGGGGTTGGCCGACATGTGATCGAGATTTATGACAGACATTGTCCCGCCCCCTCACTCGTCTTCGTGGAAGCTGCAGTTCTTGCAGAAGGTGTCGCCCTCGGCCAGTTCCGCGTCGCAGTAAGGGCAGTAGCACTTGTCGTCGTGATCGTGCTTGTGCTTCTCGTCGGCCTCCTCGGGCTCGCGCTTCTTGCCGGATTTCTTGTCCTCATAGTCGCGGATGGCCGCCTGCAGGGCGTCGGCCCCAAGGTTCGAGCAGTGGAGCTTGTTCTTGGGAAGCCCCTCCAGCGCCTTGGCAACGTCCTTGTTGGTGATCTTCTTGGCCTCCGAGAGGGTCTTGCCCTTGGCCAGCTCCGTCAGCATGGACGACACCGCGATGGCCGCGCCGCAGCCGAAGGTCTGGAACTTGATGTCCCGTATGACATCATCTTTTATGTCGAGGTAGATGGTCATCATGTCGCCGCACACGGGGTTTCCGATCTCGCCCACGCCGCTGGCGTCCTTTATCTCACCCACGTTCCGGGGATTCCGGAAGTGATCCATCACGGTCTTGGAATACATTTTCGTTGCCTCCTGGCTACGGGTCATGTAAAAGAATAAGGCTCTTTTTTTCCCAGTAAAGGGCTGGGATTCAATCGCCGGCCTTATTTCTTGGGAAGAGCCTTTAGCAGAATCAAGGATGAATTTCCACACGGAAAATCGAGGGGGACGGGACATGAAGCTTTCCACCAAGAGCCGTTATGGAACCCGGCTCCTCCTGGACCTGGCGGGCCGGCTCGACGCAGGTTACATACAGCTGGCCGACGTGGCCGCGCGCCTGGATGTCTCCATGAAATACCTGGAGCAGATAATTCTGCCCTTGAAGCGCGCCCGTTACGTGGAAAGCACCCGCGGCGCGCGGGGGGGGCACCGCCTGGCAAGGCCCGCGGAGGAAATACGCATGGGAGAGGTGGTGGCTCTTCTGGAGGGGGGGGTCGATCTCGTGGCCTGCCTCTCGTCGCCGGACTTTTGTGACAAGACCGACACCTGCGCCACCCGCGAGCTGTGGCGGCAGGCCTCCAATGCCTTTTTCGACAAGTTGAACAGCGTCACCCTGGCAGATCTGGTGAAGGAAGGCTGCAAAAAGGGCGGCTTTTAACAGCGTGTCTAAAAACGCGAACTACGGCGTTGCGCTTCAAAGTGAAGTTCGGTCACGTACGAACAGTACGCTCCCTCATTCACTTTTCGCGCGCCTTGCATTTCATCGTTTTTAGCCACGCTGTCTTCCAGCCTTTTTCAGCGGGCTTTTAACCGCCCTCCCAATTGCTCGATTTTTTTCGGCGGAAAGGTTTGGGCGCCCCGACAAAGGGGGCCGTCACAGCACGGGGAGCTTTTCCGCAAGCTGCCCGGAGGTCTTCCGCAGATTGATGGAAAGGGCCCGGGCAACGCCCTTCAGCATCTTGTTCCCGATCCTGGGGTGCTGATCCACCAGGGTCTCGAAGTTTTTCCGGGTGAGGGTCACCACCCGTGTCTTGGCCACGGCGGTCACCGTGGCGGAGCGGGGAAACTCGTCTATAACCGACATTTCCCCTATGGAATGCCCCTGGACCAGCCGGGCTATTACGCTCTTTCCGCCGGTCTTGGGTTTCTTGCCCACCTCCAGTTCCCCCTCCACCACGAAGCACACGTAGTCGCCGGCGTCGCCCTCCTTGAAGACCGTCATGTTCTCCTCGAAATCGAGGAAAAAGAGGTACCTGGCCACTTCCTTGAGCTCGTCCTCGCTCAAGGACCGGAAGATGGGAAGCCCCGAGATCGATCCTAAGACGGTGTCCATCATTTTGCTGTCGTAGATGTCCGCCGCGTTTTCCATGAATTTCCTTCCTTTTTTGTTAAACATATCACAGGCCGGAGACGCCCTTCAAGAGCAAAAGGGGGCGGGCTTGTGTGCGCAACCGGACCCGGACGCTTGTCC
>JAKAGN010000288.1 GCA_021815525.1 Deltaproteobacteria bacterium | reverse complement strand
GCGTTAAAATGGAGCCATCTACTTTGAAAAGAAGAAAGGATTTGCGGGGGGAGGGCGAGGGGAAACCATTTTTGCAAAAGGGTTCTCCCCTCGCCCTCCCCCCGCACCCCCTCCCTCTCCCCTTCCTAAAATTTTTCAATGGCTTCGCGCGCATCCGCGCGCTCCGCGCACTTCATGAGCGTCGGCCCCCCCTCCCCTTCGACAGATTTTTCTTCAGCCCCTCTTCCGCGCCTAACTTGTCGAGCGGTCGAATGCGAAGCCCTCAAAAAACCGCGCGGAGCGTGCGAAGCACGCGGAGCCATTATCGGGGGTCCGGGGGGACGTAGTCTCCCCGGCCGCCGGAGGCGCCTTTGCCTTGCCTTTGCCTTTGCCTTTCCTCATCCCACCCGCGAAAACACGTCGGCCGCAAGGGGGCTCCGGCCGCCCTGGCTCAGGTGGTGGAAGCCCGCGGCGGCGATCATGGCGGCGTTGTCGCCGCAAAGGGAAACGGGGGGGATGAAGACGGAGACGCCGGCTTTTGCGGCAAGCTCCGTGACTTTTTCCCGGAGCCGCGAGTTGGCGGCCACGCCGCCCGCAAGCGCCAGCCGGTTTTGGCCGTAGCCACGCGCGGCGGCGACGGATTTTTCGGCCAGGACATCCACCACTGCTTCCTGGAAGGAGGCCGCCGCGTGGGGAAGCTCGTCTTGGGCGGCTTCCGGGTGGGCTTGGACGTGGCGCAAAAGCGCGGTCTTGACGCCCGAGAAGGAGAAGTCGAAGGCGTCGCGGTCGAGCCAGGAGCGGGGGAAGCGGATGCGGCGCGGGTCGCCCTCGCGGGCCAGGCGTTCGATGGCGATGCCGCCGGGGTAGCCAAGGCCCAGTATCTTGGCGGCCTTGTCGAAGGCCTCGCCCGCCGCGTCGTCCAGGGTCTGGCCCAGAAGGGTCAGGGCGATGGGGGAGTCGACCCTGTAGAGGGCCGTGTGGCCGCCGGAGACCAGGAGCGCGGCCAAGGGAAGGGGCGGGGGGTCGTCCGAAAGGAAGACGGCGTTCACGTGGCCCACAAGGTGGTTCACTGCGACGAAGGGGAGGTTCCGGGCGAAGGCCCAGGCCTTCCCAAAGGAAAAGCCCACCAGGAGCGACCCAACGAGTCCCGGGCCGTTGGTGGCGGCCACGGCCTCCACGTCGCGGGCGGCAAGGCCGGCCTGCGAGAGGGCTTCCCGGAGCACCGGGGCCACGGCCTCCACGTGGCTGCGCGAGGCCAGCTCCGGCACCACGCCGCCGTAGGGCCGGTGGAGGGCCGTTTGGCTCCATACAACCGATGAGAGGATTTTCCGGCCATCGAGGACGATGGCGGCCGCGGTCTCGTCGCAGGAGGATTCGATGCCGAGAACCATCATGGGGCGGGTTCCAGATCCTCCACGCCCACGGTGAAGCGCTTGAGGAAGAGGCGGTTGGCGCGGCAGAACCCGCGGATTTCCTGGAGCCTTTCCGGGCTCTCGTCCCGGAAGGAGATTACGATTCCGGCGATCTTGTGCTGGGTCGCAAGCTGCTCCGCGTCGCTCCACGCGCCCAGGATGGGGAAGCCCTGGAGACGCTTGCCGGTTTTCAGGGGGTCGTCGTCCAGGAATCCGGCGGGTCTCACGTGCAGCCTGCGGTTGTTCAAAATCTCCCGCAGCAGTATTTCGCCGCCGCGTCCCGCGCCGTAGATCAAGACCGGCTCGCCTACGAGGGAGCTTTTTTTCATGGCGTCCAGGAAAAGCCGGAACGAGGCCCGGGTGCCCAAAAGGAACCCGGTGGTCAGGAACCAGTCGATGACGAAGATGCCCTTGGAGAAGTTCTGGAAGCGGTAGGCGTAGGTCAAGACGGCCACCGAAAGGAGCACGCCCAGCGTGGTGGCCTTCACGTAAACGTAGATGTCGTTGAAGGACAGAAAGCTCCAGATGCCCCGGTAGACCCCCATGAGGAAGTAGGCGAAAAGCGTACAGGCTATGACGGCCGGGTAGCTCTTCAAAAAGACCGGGAAGAAGCGGGAGAACTCCGGCCGCGAAAAGCGCAGGCGGTAGGAGAGGTAATAGGCGAAGGCTATGAGGGCGAAATCGAACAGCACCAGGAGAATCTGGCGCTTGTAGGTAAGCTCCATGAGGATGGGGGTGAAGGTCTTGCCCCGCAGGACCGAAAACTCCTTCTCGGGATAGACCCTGAGCTGGGCCAGGTAGAGGCCCATCAGGAGAAAGGCCGCGGCCACCGGCACCATGACGGCCGGGGAGGTGAGGGAGTCCTCGGCGTGCACGAAGTTGGCGGAAAGGCCCGCAGCGGCCGCCACCGCGTAGAGGAAAAGCACCGCCCTCTTCTCGGAAAGGCCGATTAAGACCAGCCGGTGGGAGGTGTGGTCCCGGCCGCCCACCGAGGCCTTACGGCCCGAGAGGGTGCGGATCAGGGTCACGAGGGTGGTGTCGAAGATGGGTACGAGAAGGCACATCACGGGCACCGCGAAGCGGGCCATGAGGCCGGTGCGGGGCTCGGAGTAGCCCGCGTAGCACACGGAAAGGAACGCCAGCGAAAAGCCGATGACGAGCGAGCCGCAGTCCCCCATGAAGATGCTGGCCGGGTTGAAGTTGTAGACCAGAAAGGCCGCCAGGGCCGCCGAAAGGGTCAGGGCGTAGATGGCCACATGGGGGTGGGACGCCGAAAGCACCATGAAGAGGAACAGGCCGGAGATGGCCCCCACCCCGGCCGCCAAGCCGTCCATGTTGTCCAGCAAGTTCATGGCGTTGGTTATGCCCACGATCCACAGGATCGTGACCAGGGTGTCCGCCGTGAGGGAGTTTAACCAGTGGAGGCGGAAGCCGAAGTAGGCCACCAGCGAGGCCGTCATGATCTGGCCTAAAAGCTTGGTCTGGGGCTTTAGGCGCAGGCGGTCGTCCACGAAGCCAAGGGTGAACATGAAAAGGGCGCCCAGGAAAAGCACGGCCCCGGCGAAGCCCGAGGACTCGGGGCTCTCCACGAGGCGGACTGCGGCGCTGCCCGGAAGGAGGAGGTCGGCGAAGGATGCGCTGGAAAGCCACAGAAGCGGAAGGCCCAGGCCCAGGAAAATGCCGATGCCCCCCATGAGGGCCGTGGGCTTCTTGTGCCAGCGGTCCGCCGTCGGGCGGGCTATCCAGCCCCGCTTCCGGGCCAGGGCCCGCACGAGCGGCGTCGCGGCCAGCACGATCAGAAACGCTGCGATGGGAGGAATGAAAGGGATCATGGGTAAGAGTGCCTTACGGCTCTAGACCCACAGGATTCGGGGCTCGTTTTCCTTGCGTTCGCAGATTTCGCCTATCACCCAGGCCTTGTCGCCCATGGCCTGGATCAGCTCCACGGCGTCCTGGCAGGCCTTCTTGGGCGTGACGGCCACGTAGCCCAGGCCGTTGTTGAAGGTGCGCATCATCTCGAACTCCGGGATGTCCCCCAGCTTCTGGAGATAGGGGAAGATGGCCGGCACGTCCCAGGAGCCCCTTTTGATGACCGCCTTGCAGGAGTGCGGGATGATGCGGGGCAGGTTGTCCACCAGCCCCCCGCCCGTGATGTTGGCGAGCCCGTGCACCTTCACCTTCTTGATGAGCTTGGCGATCCCCTCCGAGTAAATCCGCGTGGGGGTGAGAAGCACGGAGGCGAGCGTGGCGCCCAGCTCCGGCACCGTGTCGTTTATGGAAAGCTTGTGGCGGTTGAAAAGAATCTCCCGGACGAGCGAGTAACCGTTGGAGTGGAGGCCCGAGGACGCCACGCCGATCAGTTGGTTCCCCACCCCCACCATCGAGCCGTCTATTATGCTGGAGTTTTCGGCTATGCCCACCGCGAAGCCCGCAAGGTCGTAGTCGCCCTCCCGGTAGAGATCGGGCATCTCGGCGGTCTCCCCGCCGATCAGGGGGCACCCGGCCTGGCGGCAGCCCTCGGCTATGCCCTCCAAAAGCTGGGTGGCGACATTGAGATCGAGCTTGCCCATCGCCATGTAATCCAAAAAAAACAGCGGCTTGGCGCCCTGCATGGCGATATCGTTCACCGACATGGCCACAAGATCTATCCCCACCGTGTCGTGCTTGCCGGCCAGAATGGCGATCTTGATCTTGGTCCCCACGCCGTCGGTGGAACTCACCAGAACCGGCCGCTCGAACTGGGAGGCGTTCAATGAAAAAAGGCCGCCGAAGCCGCCTATGTCGCCCATGACACCGTTCCGCGGGGTGGTCTTGGCGATTTTCTTCACCACCTGTACGAACTCGTTGCCCTTTTCGATGTCCACGCCCGAGTCGGCATAGGTCAGCGGCTTTGCCATGAAGATCGTGCTCCGGATACCGGCCCGCCCGGGGGGCCTTCTGTTCTTGTGGACGGCGCCGGGCGCGGCCTCGCCCCGCCTCCGCCGGAATCGCCTGGAAAACGGTCAAGGCTAAACGGACCGCGCCCAAAAGTCAAAGCAAATGTGGAAAAATCGCGGGGGGAGGGGGGGAGGAAAACCTTTTCTCGCGCAAAGGTTTTCCTCCCCCC
>JAKAGN010000287.1 GCA_021815525.1 Deltaproteobacteria bacterium | reverse complement strand
CCCGGGACCGGCGTCATCCCCCCCCCACAGCCGCGTGAGAGCAGGCCATATGACGAAACATCCCGGCATCCGTCTCCGATCCTTGCGTGAAAGCGCCCCCGTCGCTTCTCTTCTGGTATGCGGGTGCGTTCTCGCCGCACTCTTCCTTTTCGCCGCGGGAAGCGCCCTGGCGGAGCCCGCGGCCCGCGCGGCCCGCGCCCCGCGTTTCGCCTGGAAGTTCGGGACGCTGGCCCCGGACGGCGTGGGTTACTCCAACCAGATCAACAGCTACGTCCTGCCCCTCGTCAACACCGTGAGCAAGGGGGAGGTCAAGGTCGAGGTCTACTGGGGCGGGGCCATGGGGGACGACGAGGACATCATCCGTAAGATGCGCTTCGGCTACCTCAACGGCGCCGGCCTCTCGGGCCAGGGCGTCACCCTCCTGTGCCCGGAGACCTCGGTTCTCTCGCTTCCCTTTCTCTTCAACGACTACGACGAGGTTGACTACGTGGTCTCCCAGCTGGGCCCCCGCTTCCAGGCCTACATGGACAAAAGCGGCGTATTCCTCTTCTCCTGGCTTGACCAGGACTTCGACCAGATATACTCCACGCGGCCGCTCACGCGGCTTTCGGACTTCGGAAAGACCCGCTTCCTCACCTGGTACGGAACCCTGGAGGAGGAGGTCTTGAAGGCCCTGGGGACGAAGGTGGTGCCGGTCTCGGGCACCCTGATCGCCCCGGCCATAAAGCAGGGCATGGCCGACGCCGCCATCTCGCCCGCCATCTTCATCGTGGGAAGCCAGATTTTCACCGAGATCAAGTACGTCAACACCATGAAGATCCGCTACTCGCCGGCCATGGTGGTGGTGCGGAGCGAGGACTGGCAGAGCCTGCCGGCGGAGTACGTAAAGAAGTACCACGAGCTGCATGCTGGCGTCCGCGACCGCATGGTGAAGGAGGCCCGCCGCAACAACAAGCGCTTCCTGGCCGCCATCACCCGTTACGGCGTGACCGAGACCCACATGACGGACAAGGATCTGGACGAGGTCAAGCGGACCCTTATCCCCCTGTGGCGAAGGCTGGCGGGGCGACTCTACCCGGCGGACCTCTTGGAAGAGCTGCTGGCGGATCTCTCGCGCTACCGGGCCTCCAAGCAGCGCTGACCGCACCCTGACGACGCCTTGACGCCGGAGCCCCGGCGCCATCTTAAGAAAACCGCAACGGACGCCATCGCCCCATGGGATCCAACAAGAACGGCAGAGCCAAGCGCTTCCTCGACGCCATAGACTACGACCGCGGCCTCGAGTGGATCATAAGGCACCCCGTCATCGTCATAGCCGTAACCCTCCTCATCACCGTCGCCCTGGGCTGGCGGCTTCCCCAGCTCCAGATCCGCGCCAGCTCCTACGAGATCGCCATAAAGGACATCCAGGCCACCAAGAACTACGAGGCCTTCGAGAAGGAGTTCGGCGGCGGCGAGTATATCCAGGTCATCGCCAAGACCACCCGGCCCTCGGTCTTCGACCCGGCGGTCTTCAATCGCCTGACGGCCCTTTCCGAGGCCTTCGGCAAGATCCCCGGCGTAATCAAGGTGGTGAGCCTCCCGGACGCCAAGAAGGACATGGACCTTCTGGGCGAATGGTCCATCGCGGACTTCGAGCGGGTGGTGAAACCCATCCGGCTCTTCGAGAAGAACCTCATCTCCAAGGACCGGAAAAGCACGGCCTTCACACTTCTGCTCACCGACCTTTCCCGGGAGGAGCAGATCGTGAAGGCCGTGGACGACATCCTCGCGCGGGAGAAGGGCGGGCCGCTCACCCTCTACGCCATCGGGATGCCCATAGTGTCCCAGGCGCTTCTGGCCTCCATCAAGCGGGACTTCATGTGGCTGCCGCCCATCACCTTTCTGGTGATGGTCTTAACCCTCCTGGCCTTTTTCCGCGGCTCGCGCCTCTACCGCCTCGTAATTCCGCCGGTGGCCTGCGACCTCATCTGCCTCGTTTGGACCTTCGGCATCATGGCATGGACCGGCACGCCGGTCACGTCGCTGTCTTTAGTGGTGCCCATCATACTTATCGCCGTGGGCACGGCCTACGGGCTTCGCGTGGTGGCCGAGTACGTGCGCATGGCGCCGCGCTCCAAGACCCGCGAGGAGGCCACGCGCCTCACCATCCACTACGTGCAGCTTCCAACCATGCTCACCATCTTCACCTTCCTGGTGGGTTTCGCGCCCCAGCTCTTCTCCCCCATGAAGCTCATCCGGGACTTCGCGCTCCCGTCGTGCCTGGGCATGTGCGCGTTCTTGCTTTTGATCCTCATATTCTTCCCGGCCGTCCTGGTCCTTTTCCCGCTTCCCGGGGACAAGGAAAAAAAGGCCATGGAGCGGGAGCCCGGCAAGTTCGACTTCCTGGAAAAGCTTCTCGACCGGATGCTGGAGTTCGACTTCAAGCACAGGCGTCAGATATTCATAACCTTCGCCCTGATCCTCCTCGTTGGGACCGTGGGCCTTCTGCGGCTCCAGATAGAGGCCGACACCACCAAGTACTTCCGGGCCAACTCGCCGGTGGCGCGCCATTTCCACGACGTATACAAGGACATGGCCGGCTGCTTTCCCATAAACGTGGTGCTGGACGCCGACAAGAGCGATTACTTCCGCGACCCGGCCAACCTGGCCAAGGTGGCCGATCTCCAGAAGTACCTGGAGTCCCTCCCCGGCGTGGACAAGACCATCTCCTTCGCCGACTACATGGAGCTTATCAACTACTCCCTAAACGACTACAACCCTGAGTTCTACACCCTCCCCAAGGACCCGGCCGTCATCCCCAACCTGTTGAACATCTACAAGATGGTCTTGGGCAAGGAGATCGCGCGGCGCTTCATGAGGGAGGACTTCTCCAAGACATCCCTTCTCATGATGATGCACATCTCAAGCTCCCACAAGTGGCTGGAAACGGAGAAGGAGATACTCAAAACCTGCAAGGAGCGCTGGGGCGGGGATTTCGCAGTCACCCTCACCAGCATGGGGGTGGTGGTGGCCCACTCCAACAAGGAGGTCACCGAAAGCCTGGTGAGCGGCCTCCTGATGGTGCTGGTCATCATCTTCATCGTGATGTTCATCCTCTTCATGAGCCCCCTGGTGGCCTCCATAGCGATGGTCCCCAGCGTGTTCCCGCTCGTCGTGGTCTTCGGCATCATGGGCTGGCTTAGGATCGAGCTTTCCATGAACACCGCCATGATCGCCACCATCGCCATCGGCCTTGCCGTGGACCACACCATGCACCACCTGGCCCGCTACAACAACGACTTTAGGAAGGACTTGAACAAGGACCGGGCCTCCCGCGAGGCCATGCACAGCGCCGGGCGCGCCAAGATACTGGGCACGGTGACCATCTGCCTGGGGTTCGCGGTCTTGATCTTCTCGGACTTGAAACCCACCGCCATGTTCGGCGGGCTTCTGGTGGCCACCCTCTCGGCCTCCATCATAGGCGACCTCATGGTGCTGCCGGCGGCCCTCCACCAGGCGGACTTCGTCACGGTCTGGGACCTGGTGCGGGTGCGCCTGGGGCCCGAGCCCGTGCGCCTCATTCCGCTCTTCACCGGGCTGTCCCGCTTCCAGATCCGCACCATACTGGGATCCGGCACCATAATGGACTTCCCCGAGGGCCACACCTTCACCCTCTGCGGGCCCGACCGCGGATTCTTCCACACCATCCTGGGGGGAGAGGTGGGCGTGTACTACGCCGAAACGGCCCAGGCGGCCCGGGGCGGCATCCGGGTGGCCACCTTCCGCACCGGCGACGTGATAGCCGACGCCTCCTCCGACCGCTGGTACAAGGAAAGCGCCTTCTACGTGTGCACCACGCCGGTCGAGATACTCATGATCAACCCCAAGAACATCCGGCGCCTCCAATGGCTCTACCCGCCGGCGGCCTCCAAGTTCGTGGCCAACTACATCAACATCCTGGCCGAACGCCTGGACCGCACCACGAGAACGCTTGCCACCGCCGGCTACCGGGACGACGTGACGGGGCTCACCAACCCCGTCACCTTCACCCACGCCGTGGAGATCGAAACCGAACGCGTGCGGCGTTACGGGGGGAAGCTCTCGGTCCTGATCCTCGAGGTGAGCGGCTGGAAGGACGTTTTGCGCGCCAAGGGCTTCTCCGGCGGCGACAGGGCCTTGGGCCTCCTTGCCCAGAACCTGGTCCGCCAGCTCCGCTGCTACGACGTCATGTGCCGCCTGGACGACTGGCGCTTCGCAGTGCTCCTGGTCCAGGCCGGGCCCGCCGAGGCATCGAGCGTGCTCCAGCGCCTCAAGGGTTTCGCCGCCCGCCTCATGGAGGAGGACCTGCCCCCCTTCAACCTCTCCGCGGGCTCCGCCCACTTCGTGGAAGGCGTGGCCCCATCCGCCCAGGAACTCATCGCCCGCGCGTTTTCGGAGCTGGCCCGGGACAAGAAATCATTGGGATGAGGGCGCAGGCCGCGGGGGAGGGGGGAAAACCTTTTCGCAGAAAAGGTTT
>JAKAGN010000286.1 GCA_021815525.1 Deltaproteobacteria bacterium | reverse complement strand
AAGCCGAGACGCCCGTTCTCACCACGGGCATCCAGATTTCCCCGGACAAGGCCACAAATAGCCTCGTCATCATGGCCCAGCCCGAGGACTACCCGGTCCTCGAAGGGGTCATAAGGAAGCTCGACATCCCGCGGCCCATGGTCTACATCGAGGCCCTCATCATGGAGGTCTCCACCCAGAAGGACTTCCAGCTGGGGGTGGAGTGGCGCGCCGGCGACGACTTCACAGTGAACGGCGGCAAGGGCGTCTACTTCGGTGGCTCCGGCGGCAACGGCACGAGCGGCGCCTACACCATCATCCCGTCGCCCACCGTCACCACCGCGGGCGCGGCGGCCAGCTTACCCACGGGCTTCTCGGTGGGCGTCATGGGAGAGGCCATAAAGGTCGGCGACGTGGTCTTCCCCACCATAGGCGCCGTGGTCCGGGCCTACCAGAACGACTCTGACGTGCACATCCTCTCCGCGCCCCAGCTCCTCACCACCAACAACGAGGAGGCCAAGATCACGGTGGGCAAGAACGTACCCTACGTGACGCGCCAGGAGACCTCCACTGCGAGCGTCGATTACTCCACCTACGAGTACAAGGACGTGGGCGTGACCTTGAAGCTCACCCCCCAGATCAGCCAGGCCCGCACCGTGCGCCTCAAGGTCTTCCAGGAGGTCTCGCGCCTCATCGACACCGGAAACGTGGACCGGCCCACCACCTACAAGCGCTCCACGGAGACCACCGTCATAGTGAAGGACGGACAGACCATCGTCATAGGCGGCCTCATCGACCGCTCCTCCGAGGGCACAATCTACAGGGTCCCATGCCTGGGGGACATCCCGGTGATCGGGCCCGCCTTCCGCTCCACGGGCGAGAGCCAGGAACGCACCAACCTCTACGTCTTCCTCACCCCCCACATCATCGAGCAGCCCGGCGAGGCCAAGGGCGTCACCGAGGAGAAGAAGGAGGACCTGGAGCGCATGGAGGCCGATACCGTGAGGCTCTTCGGCCGCACCTCATCGGAGCTTCAGGAAACCCTCCGGTCCATGACCCTGGAAGGCCCGGCCGAGGGATCCGCCCCCACGCCCACCGTGGCGCCGCCTTCGGATGAGCCGGAAAAGCCCGTTCCGGACCAGAGGACCTCGGGGAGCGTCAAGGTGCGGTCACGGCCCAGCCAGGAGCCCTCATCCGCGGGCTCGTCGAGCGGCGGCGCACAGGTGACCACTTACACGGGGCCGGGGAGCGCGCCCGAGGCCCCGTCGCCCGCGCCGATGTCCATGCCCTACCTGCCGGGATCGTCCTCGTCCCCGCCCCCCGGCGGTAACTGACCGGTCTCGCCCGGCGCGGAAGGAGACGCTTTTTGTGGAACGCTCCCTAGACGAGATTCTGCTTTCCGAGTACCAGGTGCCGGCGGAGGTCCTGGCCGAGGCCCGGCGGCTCGTTACGGACAAGGCCTGCTCCCTTGGGGACGCCCTTGCCCAGAAAAAGGCCGTCACCGAGGTCCAGTACCTGAAGGCCCTGGGGGATTACTACGGGCTGCCGGTCATGACGAGCCTGCCGCGCGAGCCCCGCTGGCCCGACTTCACCGGCCGCACCCCCATCCAGTTTTTGAAGAAGCACAAGATGGTGCCCCTCTACCTCCCCCGGGAGGAGCGGCCCGGGCGCCCCCCGAAACCCCAGGACGAGGAGGCCCGCCGGCCCGTGGTGGCCATGAACGACCCCACGCGGCTCCAGGCCATGGACGACTTGGTGGCGGCCCTCGGGGTGGGCCCGGTGGACGTGGTGCTGGCCCCGGCCCAGGAGATACTCTCCGCCATAAACCTCGCCTACGATCTCGCCCGGGACTCCGCCGAGCAGCTCGTCGCCGACATAACCGAGTCCACCGACGCCATCATCTCGGAGATCGAGCAGACCGCCGACCTTCTGGACGACACCTCCGAAGCCCCCATCATAAAGCTAGTGAACCACGTGCTCTCCGAGGCCGTGAAGGCCCGGGCCTCGGACGTCCACATCGAGCCCTACCAGGCGGCCCTCAAGGTCCGCTACCGGGTGGACGGCATCCTCTACGACCTCATCTCGCCCCCCAAGAGCATCCAGGGGGCCTTGACCAGCCGCATCAAGGTCATGGCCAGCATGAACATAGCCGAGAAGCGCCTGCCCCAGGACGGGCGCATCGAGATCCGGATCGGCGACAAGAACGTGGATATCCGCGTCTCCACCATCCCCACCACCTTCGGCGAACGGGTGGTCTTGAGGCTTCTGGACAAGACCTCCACGGTCCTGGAGCTTGCCGATTTGGGCCTTTCCCCGGCCCGGCTCTCCACCATGAACAACCTTATCCACCAGCCCCACGGCATCGTCCTGGTGACCGGCCCCACCGGAAGCGGCAAGACCACCTCGCTCTACGCGATACTCACCACCATCAACAAGCCCGGCATCAACATCATCACCATCGAGGACCCCGTCGAGTACCAGATCCAGGGCATCGGCCAGATACAGGTGAACCCCAAGATCGAGCTCACCTTCGCCCGCGGCCTGCGGTCCATCGTGCGCCAGGACCCGGACGTGATCCTCGTTGGCGAGATCCGCGACAAGGAAACCGCCGACATCGCGGTCCAGGCATCGCTCACCGGCCACCTGGTCTTCTCGACGCTCCACACCAACGACTCGGCCTCGGCCATAACGCGCCTCATAGACATCGGCGTGGAGCCCTTCCTCATCTCCTCGTCGGTCTTAGCCGTGGTGGCCCAGCGCCTGGTGCGCGTCCTGTGCGACTCCTGCAAGGCCCCCTACGTGCCGGACCAGGCGTCCCTGGCCCAGCTCGGCCTCAACATGAGCGACTTTTCCGGCCACACCGTCTACCAGGCCCGCGGCTGCCCCGAGTGCCTCCAGACCGGCTACCGCGGCCGCGTGGGCATCTTCGAGATCATGCCCATGGATAAAGACATCAAGGCCCTGATCCTCTCCACCTCCGACTCCAACCAGATCAAGGCCCAGGCCGTAAGGAACCGCATGGTCACCCTGCGGCAGGACGGCGTAAGGAAGGTCCTGGACGGCATAACCACCATCGAGGAGGTGTTCCGCGTGACCCAGCTGTAGCGGCTTCGTAAAAAGGCGTGATGCTGCGTTGCGCTTCGCCGTGAAGTCCGGTCACGTACAACAGTACGCTCCCTCCCTTCCAGGCTCGCGCGCCCAAGCCTTCCGCCTTTTATACGAAGCCGCAAGTTCGCGCCGTCTGATGGAAAAAAGTGCTGGAAGGAAAGCAAAACTGCTTTTCCGGCGAAGGGTTGAAAGGCTAAGGGGCTGCGGGACCACGAGAGTTTGAACGAGGATGATGCCGGGGTGAAGCGAAGCGTATCCAAAGTCTTGCTCGTGCTCCTATTGTGCCTCGTTCCCCCCGCCGGGGCGCTGGCCGGGGAGAAGGCGGGCGAGCGCTGCATCAGCGCGGAGGACCAGTTCTCCTTCGCCGAGTCCTACTTCGCCAGGGGCGAGTACTACCGGGCCATCGGCGAGTACGAGCGGCTGGCGCACTTCTTTCCGGATGACGCCCTGGTGCCCGCGGCGCTTTTCCGCATCGGCGAGAGCTACTTCAAGGGGGAGAAGTACGCCGAGGCCGAGGCGACCCTCGATGACTTCCTCTCGCGCTTTCCGAAAGACGGCCGCGCCGCGGAGGCCCGGATGCTCCTTTGCGAGTGCTCCCTGGCCCAGGGGGATAAGGATGCCGGCCTTTCCTGCCTCGCGGGAGTGGCGGCCAGGAGCCAGGCCGAAGGGGCGACTCCCGCGGCGGACGCGGCACTCACCCGCATGGGCTGGGTCTACGCGGACTCCGGGGACTGGCCGAGGGCCAAGGAATCCTTCGGCCGCGTGAGCGGGCAGGGCAGGGCGGCTGGGGGCCTCGACCGCGTGGCGGAGGGGCTTTCCCGCGCGGATGAAATCCCCCGGAAGAGCCCGCTGCTGGCCGGGGCGCTCTCGGTGGTGCCGGGCGCGGGCCAGCTCTACGTGGGCCGCCCCCGGGACGCGCTTTTCGCCTTTCTCCTAAACGGCGCCCTCATCTGGGCCGCGGCTGAGTCCTTCAGGAACGGCCAGGACGGGCTTGGCGCGGCCGTGTCCATCGTGGGCGCGGGCTTCTACGCCGGAAACATCCACGGGGCCGTCACCTCCGCCGAAAAGTATAACCGCGACGCCGAAAAGGGCTTCGTCCGGAGCTTGAGAACCAGGATCGGCCTTCTTCCCGGCGGCGCGTCCCTTTCTTTCACCATCTCCCTCCGCTGAAAGCCCGGCTAAAAACGCGATCCGCTGTGTTGCGCTTCGGTCTTGCGCTTGGTCACGTGCGGACACCGGGGTCCCCAAGGAGTCGAAGACTCCTTGGGGTGGACTCACGCTCCACTCGCGCGCGCCTCGCGCGCCTGGCATTTCATCGTTTTTAGCCGGGCTTTGCGTTGTGGGGGTTTTCGTAATTGCGCCCCTCTTCGGCGTTTCCAAAATTTGACCGATGGAATGCGAAGCCCTGGAAAACCAGCGGAGCGTGTGCGCA
>JAKAGN010000285.1 GCA_021815525.1 Deltaproteobacteria bacterium | reverse complement strand
CGCAGGAACCAGGAAGGGAAGCGCCAAGAGTGCGAGAAAGGCTAGGACGAAAAGACCGTGCAAGGTTTTCGGCATGAAAGGGGCCTCCTCCTTCTTCGAATTACCGGCGGCGGGATCGTGTTTTTTGCCCGGCGTCCCCTCCCGGGCCGTGAGCCGGTCCCGGGGGAGCCTGGATTCTCGCGGACGCCCGACCCGTTCCAAATAAAAAGGCGCCGAGCGGCCCGAATGCGACATCGTGGATACCATACAACATGCAAAAATGCGAGAAGTCCGGAAAAAGCCGTCCGTTGACCGGAAAAAAATGCGATTGTCCGTGCTTTTCCCGAGTGCTTTTTTATACGCCGCTTTCCGGGCCTTGTCCAGATCAAACACGCCCGCCGCGCGGGGATTCCGCCGGGCGCAGCCGCCGGGGGCGGCCTTTGCCCGGATTCCGGATTGAATTTGCCTTGCCGCCTTCCCGGTGTTATAGTGAAATGGTTAACATGGCGCTTTTGCGTCCTTGCCGGGGAAAGAACATGTTTCCCGGCCGACCCACAAGGGAGAAACCGGGGAAGGCGGAGCCTCGAAAAGCCCGTCCCGGAAGCCCCATGCAAGACAAACCAGACGCGCCCCCCGGAGGGGCGGTGAGGATTCCCCTCGTTTTCGAGGATAACGATCTTTGCCGCGAGCTTTTCGGGCGGAACAACGAGCACCTCACCCGCGTGGCCGAGGCCCTGGAGGTTTCCATCGGGGCCCGGGGATGCCGCCTGGAGATCGGCGGCGATCCGGCCGCGGCCTCGGTGGCCGAAAACATCCTTTCCCAGCTCTACGGAATCGTCCGGGAGGGATACCCCGTCTTCGCCCCGGACGTGGACCGGGCCATCTCCATCCTTTCCGCGGATCACAAGGCGCGCCTTCGTGACATCTTCCTGGAAACCGTCTACATCACCGCGAAAAAACGCCCCATCACCCCCAAGAGCCCGACCCAGAAGGAGTACGTGGAGGCCATCCGCCAAAACGACATCGTGTTCGGCATAGGCCCGGCGGGCACGGGCAAGACCTACCTCGCCATGGCCATGGCGGTGGCGGCCTTCACCAAGGGCCAGGTGGACCGCATCGTCCTCACCCGCCCGGCGGTGGAGGCCGGCGAGGCCCTGGGCTTCCTTCCCGGGGACCTGGCGGAGAAGGTGAACCCGTATCTTCGCCCCCTCTACGACGCCCTCCACGACATGGTGCCATTCGAGAAGGCGGCGGCCTGGATTCAGAAAGGCGCCATCGAGGTGGCGCCCCTGGCCTTCATGCGGGGCCGGACCCTCAACAACGCCTTCATCATCCTGGACGAGGCCCAGAACACCACCAGCGAGCAGATGAAGATGTTCCTCACCCGCATCGGATTCAACTCGCGGGCCGTCGTCACCGGCGACATAACCCAGATCGACCTTCCCAACTCCAAGGGCTCGGGGCTCGTGGAGGTGAAGGAGATACTGAAGGGCATCCCGGGCATCCAATTTACCTTTTTTTCCAAACGGGACGTGGTGCGGCACAGGCTCGTGCGCGACATCATAAGGGCCTACGAGGAAATGGAGGCGGCGAAAGCCGCCGGAAGGGGGCCCGCCGCGTAAAGCGCGAGGGCTCCGGGGAACTTACATGCATTCAATCTTGCGATCCGTTCTTGCAGGCTCCTTTTTCGGCAGGCTTCTGCCCTCGGGCCTCGGTTCGGACAAGCTGCGAAAAGCCGTGCCCACGGGCGACCGACCCGCCATGCTTCTCCTGGCGATGGTGGCCCTGGTGCTGGCCCTCGTGGCCTCCCCCAGGAACACCGCGGACGTGCCCTTCTACCGGGAGGGCGACGTCGCCGAGCACGACTTCAAGGCCCCCCGGGACTTTTTGGTGGAAAACATAGAGGCCACGAGGGCCGCCCGCCAAAAGGCCGCATCCTCCGTGCTTTCGGTTTACGACTTCGACGAGACCCAGTCCCGGAAAAGCGTCCAGGGCCTGGAGGACGCCTTCCGGTCCATGCACGAGCTGGCCACCCGCGACGAGCTGCGCCGCAAGGAGTACGAGGCGCGCCAGGCCGACTACCAGGAGGACCTGGCGGAGTACGAGGTAAAGAGAAAGGATTACGAGGAGAGGCTTCGGGCCTTCCGGAGCCGGCAGTCCGTGCCCGGGGTGCCGGGCATCCCGCCGGTGGCCCCCTTAGCTCCCGTGAAACCGGCGTCGCCCGAGGACGTGGAGGCGGTGCTCCTGGAGCACAAGCCGGACTTCGAAAAGGCCCTTGGCCTCGAGGTGAGCGACGGAGCCTTCCAGGTCCTGTCGCGGGAGCGCTTCAACCCCGTCATCGCCGAACGCATAGGCCAGCTCGTCTCCACTGTCCTCGACACCGGAGTCGTGGCCAACCGGGAGTCTCTCCTGACCGAGGCCGACCACGGGGGCATCATCATCCGCACGCTTCCGGGCGCCGCCGAGGACAAGGAAGCGGCCCTGAAGCGTTTCTACGGGCCCGACCAAGCCAAAATGGCGGTGCGCAAGAAGGGCGAGCCCATGCTGCGGAACCTTAACTACGCCCTCATGAACGCCATTCTGGAAATCGCCCAGAACCTCGCATCGCGGCCCAACATGACCTATAACCGCGGCGAGACCGAGGCCAGGAGAAAAGCCGCGGTGGACGCCGTGGCCCCGGTGCTGTTCCAGGTGAAGTCCGGGGAGATGATCCTCCGGGAGGGCGAACGGGTTGGGCCCGATCACATGCTGAAGTTGAAGGCGCTGGTCGCGGGCTCCGGCCAGACCCGGGCCATGACCCGGAGCCTCGGGGTGGGGGCGCTGGTCCTGGCGTTCCTCTACAGCTTCTACTTCGTGAACTTCCGGCACAGGGACGGCACGCCGCGCCGCAAGATCAAGGACATCCTCCTCCTGTGCCTGGTCCTGGTGACGTTCTTCCTCATCGGGCGGGTGTTCCTGGCGCTTTCACAGGGAATGCTCCACGAGGCCGCGGGGCTCCCCTTCCCCTCCCCCGCCCTCTACGCCACGCCGATAACCGCGGCATCCATGGTGATCTGCGTCTTCCTGGGCGTCCGCGTGGCCATGCCCCTCACGGGCATCCTCTCCTTCGCAATGGCGGCCCTGTTCGGCCACGCCTTCGAGACCTGGGCCTACTTCCTAACGAGCGGGATCCTCGCCTCCTACTGGGTAAGGGCCTGCCGGGAGCGCAACGTCTTCATCAAGGCGGGCCTTTGGATCGGGGTTGTGAACGTGTGGCTCGTCTTCGGCCTCTACCTCGAAAAGGGCGCGCCCTTCAGCGAGGCCTACCTCTACGACACACTGGCCGCCCTCCTGGGCGGGCTGTTCTCCGGCATCCTCACGGCCGGCATAGTGCCCCTGGTGGAGCTTTTCTTCTCCTACACCACGGACATCAAGCTCCTGGAGCTGGCCAACCTCGACCGCCCCATCCTCAGGCGCCTCATGATGGAGGCCCCCGGAACCTACCACCACAGCATCATAGTGGGCACCATGGTGGAGGCCGCGGCCTCCGAGATAGGGGCCAACCCGCTCCTTGCCAAGGTGGGCGCCTACTACCACGACATAGGAAAGATCAAAAAGCCCCTCTACTTCATCGAAAACCAGATGGACGGCAAGAACCGCCACGACAAGCTGGCGCCCAACCTGTCGAGCCTCATCCTGGTCTCCCACGTGAAGGACGGCGTGGAGCTTGCCGTGGAGCACAAGCTGGGCCCGGCTCTCCGCGACCTCATCGCTCAACATCACGGCACGAGCCTCATCCGCTACTTCTACGACAAGGCCCTGTTCATCGCCCAGCAAAAGGGCGAGGAGCAGCAGGTCACCGAGGACGAGTTCCGCTATCCGGGCCCCAAGCCCCAGACCAAGGAAGCCGGCCTCGTCATGCTGGCCGACACCGTGGAGGCCGCGTCCCGCACCCTCGACAACCCCACGCCGGCAAGGATCCAGGGCCTCGTCCAGCGCCTCATCAACTCCATCTTCTCCGACGGCCAGTTGAACGACTGCGAGCTGACCCTCAAAGACTTGAACCAGATCGCCCGAACCTTCCACAAGATACTGGCCGGCATCCACCACCACCGGGTGGAGTACTCGGACGGGGGCGTGAAATTGAACGGAAAGGGGAAGAAACCCAGTGCCGGTCCTGATAGCAAACCGCCAAAAGACACACAGGATTCAGACAAGGACTCTTCAAAGCCGCGCACGGAAACTCTTAGACGCCTTGGGCTCACCTGACGGCGAGCTATCCATCGTCATCGTCTCCGACGACGAGATGGCCGATCTCAACCGCCAGTACCGCAAAAAGCGCGGCCCCACCAACGTGCTCTCCTTCCCCATGCTGGAAGGCCCCGGCGCGGAGCTTGCCCCATCCCTCCTCGGAGACGTGGTGATCTCCGCCGACACCGCCTTCGCAGAAGCCCAGGCCGCCCGCAAAAGCCTCCTTTACCGCATGACGGAGCTTCTGATCCACGGCATACTCCACCTTTTGGGCCACGACCACGCCACCAAGGCCGAGGCCGCCGAAATGAGCCGCCTCGAGGCCGAGC
>JAKAGN010000284.1 GCA_021815525.1 Deltaproteobacteria bacterium | reverse complement strand
TTGAACTATAGCGCGGCCGGACATAAAATAATCGTGGGGGAAACCACGGCATCCATGCCGCGGCAGCGGAAAAAGCACCCGGCCATTTAGGAAGACGGGTCCAGTTTCTATCCCTTTATTACGGAACACGGCGCGAATGGAAAAAGATCTTCTGGCATTCATGAAGACAGCGGGCAAGGACCCGTCGCGCCTCATCTTCGAAGACGAGCTGACCGGGCTCTCCAACCGGCGTTTCCTGGGGCACTGTTTCGAGCACAAGGTGTCATGGAACGAGCTTTCCTCGCGCCCCGTCTCCCTGGTAATGCTGGACCTCGATCACTTCAAGAACATCAACGACACCTACGGCCACCAGGTGGGCGATCTGGCCCTGATGCACGTGGCCGGGATACTCCGCGACGTGGCTGGCGAGGAGGGAACCCCCATCCGCTACGCCGGCGACGAGTTCATGATCCTTCTCGCGGATCGGGACAAGAACGCCGCGCTTGCGATGGGCCAGCGCCTGGTGGAGGCCGCCCGCTCCCGCACCTGTTGCCCCGAGGGCGTCGAAGATACCCTGCACCTCACCTTCAGCGTTGGGGTCGCCGCGGCGCCCGACGACGCCGCAAGCGCCAAGGAGCTTATCGCCAGGGCTGACGCGGCCCTCTACCTGGCCAAGCGCTCCGGCAGGGACCGCATGGCCGACGCGGCCCACGTGGACCCGGAAACCACGGCGGCCCGGAACGCACTCGCCGCCGCCAACAAGGCCCCCACCGCCGGCCGCAAGGGCCAGCTTGCACAGGTGGTGGGCTACCTCAAGCGCTTCATGCAGCGGGAAAGCCAGTTCATCGTCGTGGAGGGCACCCCAGGCCAGGGCAAGACCGCCTTTCTGGACATGGTGGACCAGACCCTGGCCCGCACCCGCATCCCCAGGGTCAGGATCCTCGCCCGGGCCCACGAGCTGTTTCGCCCTTACTATATTGCGGCCGAGCTGGTCCTGGCCCTGATGGACCGCTGCCCGGACAAGGGCGTTTCGGCCTTGAAGGATCTCTCTTCGGCCGAGCGGGACGCCCTGGCCTGCGTACTTCCGCAGCTGGCCGGCTGCGACCGGAAATGGGAGGACGAGGAGGACGACGCCCGCAACCGGGAGATGATATTCGCAACCCTCTTCCACTTCATTCCGCGCTTGGGCGACGGCGGCCCGATGGTGCTCTTTATCGACGACATGCACCTGGCCGACGAGGCGAGCCTCATGCTTCTTCGGCTCATGATCCAGAAAAAGAGCCTGCCCCTTTTCGTGTGCGCCTCCGCATCGGAAACGGCCGAGGGGGGAAACGACGAGGACTCCACCCCCTTCGAGCGTTTCCGCCACGCCTACGGCAAGGAAATCCCGGTGATCCGGATCCGCCTCACGCCGCTTTCCGAGGATGACGTCTCCGAGCACCTGGCCCTGGCGTTTCCCGGCGCGGAGCTGCCGGCCGGCTTCACCAGGGAGATATGCCGGGTAAGCCAGGGCAACCCGCTCTTTCTCTCCGAAATACTGAGAAAGCTCGTGACGGACCGGAAGATCCGCGCCTCGGGAAAAGGCTGGGCCGTGGACGCCCTTGAGGATGGCTACCTCCCGCGGTCCCTGGACGAGATCGTGAGCCAGAAGGTGGCGAGCCTGGACGCGGAGTCCCGGAAGATACTGGACACGGTTTCCGGTTACGGGGAGGCGGTTTCCCTTTCCCTCTTGACCGGCAGCACCGACGAAAGGGAGGCGCGGGTCCTGGACTTCTTGGACCAGGCCGTGGCCCAGGGGCTCGTGAGCGTCGATTTCACCTTGAACGACGAGAACGTCCGCTTCCTGAGCAGCCGCGTGGCCGAGCTGGTGTACGGCGCCATGGAAAGCGACGGGCAAAGAAGCGTCCACGAACGCATCGGAAGCTACCAGGAAAGCCTTCACCAGCAGGGCCTCCTTCCATCGGCCGCCATCTTGGCCTACCACTTCCAGCGCTCGGCCAACCTGGAAAAGGCCAAGCTGTACGACGCCATCCAGAGCCGCCACAACACCATCGTCTTCAACTCCTCCGAGGCCACCTTCTACAGCGGCGATCCACCCCCGGAGGACGAGCCCGACACGCCCATAGACGCCGAAAGCCTTCTCCTGGTACCGGACCTGTTCCGATTTTTCCTTATCGCCATCAGGAACACCAAGCTTTATCCAACCGGCTCCCAGCTCACCAAGAACGCCGTGGTGAAATTGAAGGACGCCCTCGACCGCATCCTGCTTGCAAACGAGCGTCTCCACCTGGCCCTCGAAAAGAAGGTTCTCCTCGTCAACGGCCAGGAACTCGACGTTTCCGAGTACAAGGGCACGGCCGAAAGCTTCGCCACCTTCCTGGCCCGGCTGGAGCTTTCCGGCATCGTCTTCCGCAAGGGCCTGAGCGAGGAGGAGCTTTTCCGGATGCTGGACGCGGCAAGCCGGGTGGACCGCAAGATGATACGGGAAAAATTCTGGGTCCAGTTCGCGGCCGAGCAGGAGCTCAACCACATCATCCTGCGCCAGGTCCGCTACGCCGAGATGCGCGGCGGCGTAAACGGCGCGCCCTCCGAGGAGGAGGCCCGGGCGCTTTCCGAGATCGTCTCCGAGGTGAAAGAGCTTTCCGACGAGGATTTCGCCGCGGCCGCCAACGTGGTCCGGAACTTTCTGGGCGCGGCCTCCAAGATGAAGCTTTACCCCCCCGAGGGGCCGGTGGCCGCGGTCGCCATCGAGCAGGTCATGGAGGCGTTGAGATGCTTCTTCGAGCGGGCGCCGCACCTGACCCTTGCCAGGGTGGGCACCACGATACTCGCCAACGGCGTTCGGGTGGAAAACCCTGATTTCGAAAAGCTGGCCCCGGCGCTTCTCCGCTACTTGAACGCCTGCGGTTTGAAGAGCATCACCTTCCTGCCCCGCGTCGGCATCCAGGACTTCGTGGCCTTTTTCAAGACCGCGGCCCAGGGCCTGCCAGCGGAAATGAACGCGGCCTACTGGTCCGGAACGGCGCGTGAGCAAGGCATCGCGGGAATCCTCTTCGACCAGGCCGTCTACGGGGTGATGGAAAGCCAGGCCAAGGCCGGGGCTGCCTCCGAGGACGCCGCAACCGAGGCTGCCCCCGCTCCGCCGGCTTCCCAGGGCGGAAGCCCGGAACCCGAGGAGAAGGCCGGTCCGGCCGCGCCGGTAACGGAACAGGACATCACGGAGGCGCCGGCCCAAATCCGGGACCTCTTCCTTAAGGGCGAGGCCGGTTCCACCCAGAAAGCCATCGAGAACCTCTTCAGCCGCTATGACTCCTCCGACGAGCCCGTCCGGAGGAGCCTCGCCGAGGCCGCCCGGGCGCTGGCGGACGCGCCCGACCTCGCGGCCCAGGCGCCCTTTCAGAAGCTCCTGGCCGAGCCGCTTCTTTCCGCCTTCTCCTTCGAGACCGCGCCCGACCTTCTCGAAGGGCTGTCCTCCATCCTTCTCACCGTGGCCTGTAACATGGTGGGGGTAGCCGAGTACAACCTCGCCACCTGGGTCCTCGGCCGCTGCAACAAACGGCGGGACGAGCTCCTCGAATCGGAATCCGAGGAGGACTGGCGTTTGGGAGAGCGCATCCGCCTCGCGCTTCCGGCCTCCACCGAAAAGCTCCTGGTCACCGACGCCTCGTCGCCGGACCCCGCGCGCCGCCAGGCGGCCCTGACCCTCATGGGGGGGCTCGGCCCGGCGGCCGTTCCGCTCTTTCTGGCCCTCATCAAGGACTGCGACGATTCGCGCACCTGCCAGCTGGCCGCCTTGTGGATGGCCAAGGCGGGGAACGAGGCGGTGGGGCTCTTCAAGGCCGAGCTTGCCGCCGACGCAGCGCCGGCCCACAGGGTGCGGATGCTGGACGTGGCCGATCTCGTGGACCATGAGCTTGGCTCCGAGATCGTGGTGGCCCTGGGAGACGAAAACGCCAAGGTGCGGCAGGCCGCCTTCGCGCTGGCCGAGCGCATAGAGGACCCGGCCGTGATCGACGCCCTCATCTCCTACGTGACATCCGAGGACCAGTCGCTCGCGGAGGGCGCCATCCGCACCCTAGGCCGCCTTTCGGCCAAGCGGGCCCTGCCCCATCTCGTGGATCTCGTCCGCACGTCCAAGGAATCCCGCATATTGACGGCCGCATGCACCGCACTGGGGCGCTTCGGCGATCCGTCCGCCGTGGAGGTCCTCGCGCGGATACTCAAGCCCAAGGGATTCCTGTGGTTCAAGAAGGAGCAGCCCCAGGCCGTGCGAGCGGCCGCGGCCCTGGCCCTTTCGGGGATCAACGACCCCGGCGCCCAAGAGATCCTTGCGACCCTGACCGACGACCCCGACCCGCGCGTCCGTGAAGCCGCCCGGCGCGCCTTTCCCGGAAAGGCCTAAGGCCCTTTCCTTCATATCCCAACGGCAAAAGGACAGCTCCCCCTTATGGATACCCCCGACTTCGACGAAATGAACCGCGACGAGCTTTTCTACTACGTGGAAAACATATTGAAAGCCCGCAACCTGTGGTCCCTCACCGAGACCTGGCGGGAAACCGCCGTCA
>JAKAGN010000283.1 GCA_021815525.1 Deltaproteobacteria bacterium | reverse complement strand
ATCTGGCGCCAGAGTTCACAAAGAGTGCGGGGCAGGAATACGTCTATCATGGAGCGCTATCCTCGGCTGCGGTTTTCTCCGGCTGATTTTTCATTTTCCGGGCCGCGGCCGCCACTGCGTCCACGATTTTCACGTAACCCGTGCAGCGGCAGAGGTTGCCGCTCATTCCTTTCCTGATTTCCAGCCGGGTGGGGTCGGGGTTTTTCTCAAGAAGAGGCACCGCGGCCAGCACCATCCCAGGGCTGCAGAACCCGCATTGCACCGCGCCGCACTCCACAAAGGCCTCCTGGAGCGGATGCAGCCCCGCTCCAGTTCCCTGGCTGAGGCCTTCAATGCTTGTGAGGCTCCGCCCCTCGAGCTGAGCCGCCAGCATGAGGCACGAGAGGCGGCTCTCGCCGTCCACCAGGATGGTGCAGGCGCCGCATTCCCCCGCGCCGCAGCCTTCCTTGGTCCCGGTCAGGCCCAGGTCCTCCCGCAGCAGGTCCACCACCCGGCGATCCGGCGGGGTATCGATCTGTATCTCCTTGCCATTCAAAACGAAGCGGACCATCAATGTGCTCCTTCATATGAAACTTTTCAGGATAGTTGCTCATGAGTCTTTGCCACAGCCACAATTTAGGAAAAGTTTCGTAGCGCGGGGGTCCTCGCCCGCCTTGGTAATTGCCCGGGCTGGAAAGCCTGGGCCACCAACGATATCTTTCTAGAGCAGTTGCTCATGGCCTTCAGCCCACCCATAAATTTGAAAAGTCCAAGGAAATAGTGGGGCGGGCCTCCGTGCCCGCCGAGCGCCCGGCGGCCAGGGACGGCCGCCCCACCGACCAAACCCTATTGACTTTTCGGACAGTGGCTTGCTCTTAGTTGACGATTCACGGTAAAAAACTAATTTTTCCCCCCTTTGAAAAAGGGGGCAGGAGGATTTATGGGCCTCCCCAAATCCCCCTAAATCCCCCTTTTTCAAAGGGGGACTTAACCTAACCGTTTCCAGGGCCGCGTTTTGCATCAATGTAAAGCTATTTATGAATCTCTGCATCAGTTTCAGGAGGTTTGAACCAGCCTCTCAAGCACCCGGATAGCCGTCAAGGGCGAACGCGTCAGGCGGACGCCGAAGGCGTCCTCGAGGGCCGCGGCAATGGCGGGCAGGGGGGCGTTGACCCCCACCTCGCCGATACCTTTCATGCCAAAGGGGCCGGTGGGCTCCACCGTCTCCACGGCCAGGGACTCGATGTCCGGGAGATCCAAGGACGTGGGCAGAAGGTAGTTGGCGAAGTTGGGGTTCAGAATCTCGCCCTGCTCGAGGATGACCTGTTCCATGAGGGCATAGCCGATCCCTTGGGCCACCGCGCCGTGCACCTGTTGCTCGAAGCTCTGGGGATTGATGACCCGGCCGCCTTCGGTCAGGGCCAGGTAATCATGGACCTCGATTTTGCCGGTAAGCTCATCCACTTCCACGTACGCCAGATGCGCGGCGTAGGAGAAGAATACATGGGGAAAGCCGATAAAGAACTCTTTACCGGTATCCGGAACATCCTGGGCTACGGGCATGACGAACTGGCCGACGCTGGACCGGTCCGCTTCCGGGAGCAGACCTGCCAAAAACTCCAGGTCCAGGTCCCGGCCCGACAGCAGGTGCCGGACCTTACCGGGCACCAGGGCAAAGCCTCGTTCTTCATCCGCCATCAAGACCAGCGCGGCCCGGTGGCAGAGCTTCTCTTTCATTTCCTGGCAAGCCCGGATGAGGGCGTTGCCGAAGGTGTAAGTGGTGCGGCTGGCCGAGGACGAACCGGAGGGCAGGCTCCGGGCCGTATCCGGCGGCACCAGCTCCAGGCGGGAGGCATCCTGGCCCAGGATTTCCCCGGCCATTTGCAGGAACGCAGTGGCGTTGCCCTGGCCCATGTCGGGGACACTGCTGTAGATGCGAAACTTGCCTGCGGCTGTAAGCTCCAGCTTGGCGATGGCCGAATCCGGCAGCCCCCGGCCATAGCCCATGGCATTGAAGACTGCGGCCAGGCCGACCCCTCTCTTTTTGCAGGGTCCCGCGCCCTGCTTCCAGTTTTCCCTGCCGGTCCAGAGGGCATGGCGATGCAAGGCTTCCAGGCAGGGCACCATGCCGGTGGAGTGCACCAGGGTCACACCGGCGCAATTTTTGTCCCCCCGCTGCAGGGCGTTTTTTAGCCGGAAATCAAGGGGGTCCAGGCCCAGACCGGCCGCGAGCAGATCCATGACCCGCTCGAAGGCAAAGGAAACCTGGCACACGCCGAAGCCGCGCATGGCCCCGCCGATGGGATTGTTGGTATAGACGCACCAGCCTTCGATAAGAGTATGGGGAAGGCGATAGGGGCCTCCCGCGTGTTCCATGCCCAGTTCCAGGATTTCCCCCCCCAGATGGGCGTAGGCCCCCGAATCGTAATAGAGGCGGCAATGGAGGGCATGTAGCTTGCCGTCGGCGTTGGCGCCGGCGCGGTAATACAGGCGGGCGCCATGGCGCTTATACCCGGCAACGAAGCTCTCTTCCCGGTCCCACCACATCTTCACGGGCCGCCCGTGCGCGTGGAGCGCGGCCAGCGCCAGGAGGCACTGCACGGTGGCGCCGTCCTTGCCGCCGAAGCCTCCCCCCAGATAGGGGCTGATGACCCGGATGGACCCCATTTCCAGGCCCAGGGCATGGGCAATTTCGAAGCGGTCCCGGAACGGGGCCTGGGTGGAGACGATCATGACCAGGTGGCCGTCCGGCTCCTGCCAGGCCACCCCGTTTTCCGTCTCCAGGAAGCCATGCTCCTGGAAAGGCACCTCGAAGGTCTCTTCCACCACCACACTGCAGGCACTGAAGGCTTCCCCGACGTTGCCTTTCTCGATTTTGGCCTGGACCAGCACGTTGCCGCGCTCGTGGAGTTGAGGAGCCGCGGGCTCCAGGGCCTCTTCGGGGTCGAAGACCCCGGGCAGCGGCTCTAGTTCCACCCGGATGAGGGCCAGGGCCGCGGCCAGGACCTCCCGGTTTTCGGCCAGCACCAGGGCCACCGCTTCGCCCCGGTGCCGCACCCGGTCTCCGGCCAGCACCGGCTGGTCTTTGTGCACGATCCCCTGGCGGTTGGTGCCGGGCACGTCCTTGCGGGTGAGGACGGCGACGACTCCCGGCAGGGCTTGGGCCGCGGCCACGTCGACCTGGAGGATCCGGCCGTGGGGGACCCCGGCCCTCTTCGCACCGGCCCACAACAGGTTCTCTGGGTAGTAATCCGCGGCGTATTTCTCCTCGCCTGTAACCTTGGTCCAGGCATCCTGGCGAGGCACCGCATAGCCGACCTCAAGCAATCCTTTTTTCAATCACTCCTCCGGATATTGATTAGGAACTGCGCTGGCTTTACCCGCCTTTGACGAAGGGGGGGAGAAAGGATTTTAACAAGCTCTCCAAATCCCCCTAAATCCCCCTTTTTCAAAGGGGGACTTTAACAACGTCCAAGTTCGGCTTTTCGCCCGATTTAATGCCCACCTATTTTCGCAGCGTCACCATTGACCTGGGGAAGAGAGGGTACATGCCTGCATCCAGCAGAGCTTCTTCCAGGTTATCGTTTCACCTCCAGCAGAGCTGCCGCGGGCGTGTCTATCCCTTGTTTCCCCAAGGCCAGCAGCAGGCACACGGCCAGGGCGAGGAAGCCCGCACAGATATAGAAAAGTGTCGCGCACGACCAGCCACCCGCGAGGAGCATGCCCCCGGCATAGGGGCTAAGGAAAAAGCCCGCGTCCATCATAAAAAGGCAGAGATTGGTGTTGAGCCCCCGCAGCGGCGCCGGAGAAGCCAGAAACATGGCCGCGTTCAACAGGGGCAAAACGATACCGATGCCCAGGCCGTAGCCCGCGGCCAGCAGAGTGAACGCCAGGGTGGAACGGGCCTGGCTGAAGGCCAGAAACCAAAGAACCAGGAATAACGCGAACCAGGTCATGGTTTTGACCTTGCCGACCTGATCCAGCAGGGCCCCCCCCAAGACGCGCACCGCGATCATCACCAGGGTCGAGATGGTGAAAAAGTAGCCCGCGTTACCGGCTCCCACGGCCTGGAAGTATCCCTTCACAAAATAGAAGACCGTGGCATAGCTGAGGTAGAGAAGCAGGTTCACGGCCAGGATGAGCGCCACTCCCGGGTGCCGCAGATTCCGGCGGAGCTCGTCCAGGCCCGGGCGTCTCATGAGGGAGGCGTGGACTTCACCCAGCAAAACGCGGACACGTTGCCGCAAAACCCCGAGCAAGATGATGCCGGGCACTGCCAGGACCGTAACGCCCGCGTAAATCGCGGTCTCGTTTTTCACATAGGGCAGCAGGGCTTCGGTTATGAGCGGCATAACCGCATAAGGGACCAGGGCCGTGATACTCAGGATGCCGAACCCCTGGGCGCTGCGCTCCCTGGGAATGAGATGCACCGCCAGGGCCATGCTCGCCGAGACGAGCAGCACGAACGCGGCCCCGTGAAAGATGCGCAGGACGATGAGGGAGGGAATGGTTACGGCCCAGGTATAAGAGCAGAGCGCCGCCATGGTCATGAGAAGCGCAATGAGCATGGCG
>JAKAGN010000282.1 GCA_021815525.1 Deltaproteobacteria bacterium | reverse complement strand
AAAAACACCGGAAGCCTTTCGCTTTTCGAGGCCTCAAGGTCGCTGGCCGCCGAGATCGAGGCCGCGGAAGGCCTTGCGCTCGTCTCGGACTGGGCGCGGCTTGCCTTCGACCCCGCCGGAAACCTTTTGCCTCCGCCGGAAATTTGAGTACCGGCCGGTCCCCGTTATAACTATCCTTGACACCTTTTGTTCCTCCATATAGATTACCGGGAATTTTGCCCGGACCCGACGGCCCGGAAAACGGTGTCCGCTCGCAAGGCGCGCACGCGGAAACGGAAACGGAGGACTACGAAGGATGGTGGACGAGGTCGTAAAAATCGGCAAAAAGCGCAAGAGCGCTTTCAAGGACATGGTGAAAAGCATCCTCCCGGAGGGCGGGAACCTGGACGCCTGCCTCACCTGCGGCCTGTGCTCATCGGGCTGCCCGGCCACGGGAATCGGCGACATGGACCCCCGGAAGTTCCTCCGCATGGCGGCCCTGGGCCTGGATGAGGAGCTTACGACGCACCCCTGGGCGTGGCACTGCACCATGTGCATGCGCTGCATCCACGCGTGCCCCATGAAGATCAACATCCCGCAGCTCGTCTTCAACGCCCGGAAGGCCTGGCCCCGCGACAAGCGCCCCAAGGGCATCCTGGGCTCCTGCGACATGGCGCTTAGAAACGACACCTGCTCGGCCATGGGCGCCACGGAGGAGGACTTCGAGTTCGTGGTGGGCGACGTGCTGGACGAGGTCAGGGCCACCCAGGTTGGCTGGGAGGACCTCGAGGCGCCGGTCAACAAGGAAGGGGCGGAGTTCTTCCTGAACCAGAACTCCCGCGAGCCCGTCACCGAGCCGGACGAGATGGTGCCCCTGTGGAAGATCCTCCACAAGGTGGGAGCGGACTGGACCTACGGCACCAAGGGCTGGGCCGCCGAGAACTACTGCATGTTCATGGCCGACGACGAGGCCTGGAAACACATCGTCGAGGTTAAGAAGAAGGCCGTGGAGGACCTTCGATGTAAGGTCTGGCTCAACACGGAGTGAGGGCACGAACTCTTCGCGGTCCGGTCCGGACTGCAAAAGTTCAACATCCCCTACAACTTCGAGATCAAGAGCATCATCCAGTACTACGCCCAGTGGATCCGCGAGGGCAAGCTCCCGGTCTCCTCCGACTGGAACCGCGACCTAAAGGTCAAGTTCACCGTGCAGGACCCCTGCCAGCTGGTGCGCAAGACCTTCGGCGACCCGGTGGCCGACGACCTTAGGTTCGTGGTGAAGGCCGTGGTGGGCGAGGAAAACTACATCGACATGACCCCCAACAAGAGCAACAACTACTGCTGCGGGGGCGGCGGCGGATTCCTCCAGTCGGGCTTTCCGGACGAGCGCCGGCAGTACGGGAAGTTGAAGGACGACCAGATCAAGGCCACGGGCGCGACGTACTGCATAACGCCCTGCCACAACTGCCACGCCCAGGTGCACGACTTGTCCGAGCACTACGGCGGCCACTACAACGTGGTGCACCTGTGGACCCTGATCTGCCTCTCCATGGGCTGCCTGGGCCCCAACGAGCGCACGTATCTTGGCGAGGACCTGGCGGAGCTTTTGATGCCGGAGGTGAGGGAAGAGGAGGAATAAACCCAGCGCGGCCAAAAACGCGATCTGCGGCGTTGCGCATCGCCTCACGGCTCGGTCACGTATGAATTATACGCTCCCTTCGCCGTTAGCTTGCGCGCCTTGCAGCTCATCGTTTTTGACCACGCTGCGGTGGTAGGTTTTTTTGGAGGCTGATAGCCCTCTTTTTTTCCATGCTTTAAAAACACGACGCCCCGGCGGGAGAAATCCCGTCCGGGGCGTTTCTTGTCGTCAAGGCGGTCAAAAGCCCTTGAAATTTTTGGATGAAGACATGGCGATGTTGCGGTAGTTAAAATTCGACTGCCACGCGAACATCATGGCCATGGGGTTCCGGGTGGCGCGCAGGGTCCGGGAGGACTTTGCCATGAGGACCGGCCAGGAGTACATCCTTCTTACGCTCCCGTACATGGCCCGGTAAAGGTCGGAAGGGCTCATCAAAAGGGGCTTGTGGGTGACCTCGGTCATGTCGTAGCGGTCCCAGTCCGCGGGAAAGCGCGTGTAAAGCAGGCGGCCGTCCTTTTCAAGGCTCGTAAAGAGCCGCGTTCCGGGAAGCGGGGTCATGAAGGTGGCCTGCATAACGTCAACGCCGCTTCGGATCATGTAATCGGCGCGGCGCTCAATGGTCTCGGGCGTGTCGCTCTCCATTCCGAAGATGAAGGCCCCCAAAACGGCTATGCCGGCCCGGTGGATGCGGCCGAAGGCCTCGGCGTAGGCGGCGGCGCCCTTTTTCAGGTTGAGCCTCTTGTTGACCTCCTTCAAGATTGCGTCCTTTTCGGCTTCGAGCCCCAAAAAGACCATCTTGCACCCTGCCTTGCCGGCCCAGCGGAGCACCTCCGGGTCGTCCGCGAAATTCAGCGACGCCTGGCAGAACCACCATTTCTTGAGCTTCCGGCGGACCATGCCCCGGAACAGGGCCAGGACATCTTCCCGCGACTCCTCGCCGTAGCCTATGATGTTGTCGTCCACGAAAAAGATCATCTTCTGCGGAATCCGTTCCAGCTCCTCCAGCACCTCTTCCGGCGGGCGCCTGCGGTAGCGCTTGCCGTTGAAGGCCGTCACGGAGCAGAACTCGCAGTCCATGGGGCAGCCCCTGGATGTCTGGACCGAGGCGAACATGTAGCCGGGGTGGAAAAGGTCCCGGCGGGGAAAGGGAAGGCCGGAAAGCTCGTTCCACTCGCCCCTGTAAGACCGCTTAAGGCGTTTTGCGCGGAAATCCTCCAGTATCTTCGGCCAGACGGCCTCGGCCTCGCCGACAACCACCGCGTCCACGAACTCCAGGGCCTCCTCGGGCCGCATGGACGCGTGTATGCCGCCCATGACAACCGGAACGCCGCTCTTTCGGTACATCCCGGCTATTTCGTAGGCCCGGTTGGCCGAGGCCGTGAAGGCCGTTATGCCAACGAGGTCCGCGGGCCTGTGGGCGAAGGGCTCCCAGTTCTCGTCGATGATCTCCACGTCGAAGCTCTCGGGCGTGAGCGCCGCCACCATCCCGAGGCCCAGGGGAGGAAAGCGCGAGCTTTTGTTTATGGTGAGGCCCGTTCGCACGGGGTTTACGGGATTTACCAGGACGAGCTTTTTTTTGGCCATGCCCAAACCCCTCATGCCTTTTAACAGTGACCTTAGCCAACAGAGACAACTATTGCCGAGGCGCGAGGCTCGCCCTGGCGACGCGGAAGTGCCCGGCGTAGTCCTTCACGAACTCCGGCTCCCCGAAGCGGCCGGACTGCGCGAAAGCCTCCGCCACGGCGTCCTTCTGGTCGAAGCCCATCTCGAATATCAGAAACCCGTCGGGCTCAAGGTGCTCCGGCGCGCCGCCGATGATGGCCCTTATGGAGTCGAGCCCGTCCGGGCCGCCGTCCAGGGCTTCCACGGGCTCGTGGCGGGCCACCTCGGGCGAAAGGGTGGGGATGACGTCCCTTTTGATGTAGGGGGGGTTGGAGACGATGACGGAGAAGCGTTCGCCCCCGGGAAGCGCCGAGAACCAGTCGGATTGAAGAAGGCGGATAGCGCTCAATCCCAGGCGTTCGGCGTTCCTCCTTGCCACTGCGAGGGCCTTTTCGCTTTTTTCCACGGCCGTGACGCGGCACTCGGGCCGCTCCCAGGCTATGGCGCAGGCCACGGCGCCGCTTCCCGCGCCGAGATCGAGGACGCTTACGGCCTCCGCGTCCTTCATGGAATCAAGCGCTGAAAGGGCCGTCTCCACCAGAAGCTCGGTTTCGGGCCGCGGGATCAAGACGTCCGGGGTGACGGAGAAGGGGAGCGAGAAGAACTCCCGCTCGCCTAAGATGTACGCCGTGGGTTCCCGGGCTGCGCGTCTTTTGATGAGTGCCTTGAAGTCCGCAAGCTCGGAGGCCGAAAGCGGCTGGTCGAAGCGGGTGAAGAGGGCGGTGCGGGTGAGCTCAAGGACGCGGGCCAGGAGCACCTCGGCGGTGAGGCGGGGGGAGTCCACGCCTTTAGCCTCGAAGTACCCGGCGGTCCATTTCAGAAGGCCCTGGATGGTCCAGGTTTCCTGGTTTTCCGGCATGGCGTCGCACCGCCCATGTTGGATGGTTCGCCGAAAAGCGCGATTTCCGGCCTATCACGTCGGGTTCAACCGGCCGGCATGGAATTATCGGATGTGTCGGGCGAGCTTGGTCCTCCCCGCGTTTCGCAACGGAGGCCGGAACCACCCGACCTACGGGAACTGGCCCGCGGCTCAGCCCGCGTCACAGGACCTCTTGCGCTTCGCGCCCTGGCAACAAGTTGCCAGGGTCACCCATGACCTTGCCTTGCGGCGGCCTCTTTATATAGCCCCTCTTCCGCGTCTCGATCGTCGGGCGATGGAATGCGAAGCCCTCAAAAAACTGCGGAGCGCGTGCATCGCACGCGCGGAGCCATTATCGGGGGTCCGGGGGGACGTAGTCTCCCCGGCCGCCGGAGGCGCTTTTTGGAAGGGGGGT
>JAKAGN010000281.1 GCA_021815525.1 Deltaproteobacteria bacterium | reverse complement strand
CCAAAAGTTTTTTCGCAAACCAAATCCCCCGTTGCCCGGCGGATCTAAAAACAGTGCTATTAGAGCGTTTGGCCCCTCATGTCAAGATATTTTTCCGTTTCGGCCCCGTGAAAACGCGAACCGCCGCGCCGCGGGAGAAAAGCGTTCCGGCCGGATACGCCAACTGCGCTTTCTCATTGTCTTTTCCCGCCATGCGGTTTCCCGTTTTCCCGGGCCTCGTTGCAAGACCTTATTCTTGTTCCGCCATGATCAAAATACGCCTCAGGCCTCGGCCGGGAAGGGCGCGGAGCCCATGTCGGGAAGCTCCGGCAGCACGCCAGCGGGCGCGGCCTCGCCCTCCTGCTCCAGGCCCACCTCGACGCCGGCGTACTTCACAAGCCCCGTGCCAGCCGGGATGATGCGGCCCATGATGACGTTCTCCTTCAAGCCCCGAAGGTGGTCGATGGCCCCGGCAATGGCCGCCTCCGTCAGGACCTTGGTGGTCTCCTGGAAGGAAGCGGCGGAGATGAAGCTTTCGGTGGAAAGGCTCGCCTTGGTGATGCCGAGAATGAGGGAGTCGCCCGTGGCGGGCTTGCCGCCCTTCCCAACCACCTCCCGGTTCACCTGCTCGAACCGGGCCCGTTCCACCTGCTCCTCGGGGATGAAGGTGGTGTCGCCCACGGAGGTAACCTTCACGCAGCGCATCATCTGCCGCACGATCACCTCTATGTGCTTGTCGTTGATCCGCACGCCCTGGAGCCGGTACACCTCCTGGACCTCGTTCACGAGGTAGCGGGCCAGCTCCACCTCGCCCTTGATGGAAAGGATGTCCTGGGGGTTGGCGGCGCCGCCCATGAGGGGATCCCCGGCGCGGATGTACTCGCCCTCGTAGACGTTCACGTGCCGTCCCCGGGGGATCAGGTACTCCCGCTTCTCGCCGGGCCCCGATGGGGTCACGGTGACCTTCTGCTTGCCCTTGGTGCCCTTGGCCAGCGCCACGTAGCCGTCGATCTCCGCGAGTATCGCCGACTCCTTGGGCTTCCTGACCTCGAAAAGCTCCGCCACGCGCGGGAGACCGCCCGTGATGTCCTTGATCTTGGTGGTGGCGCGCGGCATCTTGGCGATGACGTCGCCGGCCTTGACGGTGCTCCCCTCCTCCACCAGGAGAATGGCGTTCACCGGCAGGAAATACTGGGCAAGGCCTCCGCCCTTGGGGAGCGGAACAGTCTTGTTCTCCTCGTTCTTGATGGAGATGCGGGGCCTCACCTCGGTGTCCTTGTACTCGATGATCATGCGGGAGGCGTTCCCGGTGATGGGATCGATGCGCTCCTGCATGGTCTTGCCGTGGAGGATGTCGCCGAACTTCACGATGCCGTCCACCTCGGTGAGTATGGGCGTGGTGAAGGGGTCCCACTGGGCCAGAAGATCGCCCTCGGAGACGGGCTGGCCGTTCTTCACCAGGATGTGCGCGCCGTAGATGACCGGCCAGCGCTCCCGGACCCCGCCGTCCTCGCTCTCGATGAGAAACTCGCCGCCCTTGCGGTTCATGACCACGTACTCGCCCGCGGCGTTTTCCACCACGTTCAAGTCCACGTACTTCACGCGGCCCCGGATGCGGGCCTTGATGTCGGCCTGCTCAGCGCGCCGGGAGGCCGTGCCGCCCACGTGGAAGGTACGCATGGTGAGCTGGGTGCCGGGCTCGCCGATGCTCTGGGCCGCCAGGATTCCCACGGCCTGGCCGATCTCCACCAGCTTGCCGTGGGCCAGATCGCGGCCGTAGCACTTGGCGCAGACGCCGTAGCGGGTCTTGCAGGTCAAAACGGAGCGTATGCGCGCCCGGGTAAGCCCGGTCTTATCTATGCGCTCGGCCGCGGCCTCGTCGATCTCATCCCCGGCGGCCACGATGACCTGGCCTGAGGCCGGGTTCTTGATGGTCTCGGCCGCGGTGCGGCCCAGGATGCGGTCGCCAAGGCGCACGATGACCTCGCCGCCTTCCATGAGGGGCTCCACATCCACGCCCGCCATGGTGCCGCAGTCGGTTTCCGAGACCACGCAGTCCTGGGCCACGTCCACGAGGCGGCGGGTGAGGTAGCCCGAGTTGGCGGTCTTCAAGGCCGTGTCCGCGAGGCCCTTCCGGGCGCCGTGGGTGGAGATGAAGTACTGGAGAACCGAGAGGCCCTCCCGGAAGTTGGCGGTGATGGGGGTCTCGATGATCTCGCCGGAGGGCTTGGCCATGAGGCCGCGCATTCCCGCCAGCTGCCTCATCTGGTCCTTGGAGCCGCGGGCGCCGGAGTCGGCCATCATGTAGATGGCGTTGAAGCTCTCGCCCATCACCACGCCGTTTTCATCCTTCACGGCCACGCCCTCGCGGTTAAGGAGCGGGGCGAACTTCATGCCGTCCATCATGGCCTTGGCCACGCTTTCCGTGGCCTTGCTCCAGGTGTCCACCACCTTGTTGTACTTCTCGCCCTGGGTTATGAGGCCCTCTTCCCACTGGTTCGTTATGTCGTCCACCTCGGCCTGGGCCTCGGAGAGTATCTCGTGCTTCCGGACGGGCACCTTCATGTCGTCTATGGAGATGGAAAGCCCGGCCCGGGTGGCGTAGCGGTAACCCATGTCCTTCAAGTGGTCGGCCAGGATGACGGTGGTCTTGGCCCCCATGCTGCGGTAGATGGCGTCCACCATGTCCCGGAGGGCCTGCTTGTTCATGACCCGGTTGACCACCTCGAAGGTGGGCTCGTAACGCTTTTCCAGAAGCCTGAAGAAGTGGTGGCGGCTTTTCTCCACGTAGGGGCCGCCGATCTGGCCGGGCTCCAAGGCTATGATGCGGGCCACCGCCTCGGCGCCAAGCCGGAACACGTCCTCCATCTCGTCTTCCTTCAAGAGTCCGAAGTCGCCGCCGAACTTCTTGTCGCGGCCCTCGGAGTACCGGGCGATCAAGGCGGGGAAATCCACCTCGGGATTTTCCGCTATCTTCGCCGCAACCTCATCCGCGGTCTCGGGGCTCTTCACCTCGAGGTGCAGGAGCCTTACCAGCGCCCCCTTGGGGATCACGTCCCAGAGGAGCACGCGGCCCACCGTGGAGTTTTGTTTCTTGCCGTCCATGCGGACGCTTATCTTGGCGTGGAGATCCACGACGCCGGAATCATAGGCCACCCGGACCTCGCCGGGGTTGGCGAAGCTCATGCCCTCGCCCTTGGAAAAGGGAATGTCGCGGGTCATGTAGTAGAGGCCCAGCACGATGTCCTGGGTGGGCACGATGATGGGCGCGCCGTTGGCGGGCGACAGGATGTTGTTGGAGGAAAGCATCAAGGCCCTGGCCTCGATCTGGGCCTCCACCGAAAGCGGCACGTGGACGGCCATCTGGTCGCCGTCGAAGTCCGCGTTGAAGGCGGTGCAGACCAGAGGATGCAGCTGGATGGCCTTGCCCTCGACGAGCGTGGGCTCGAAGGCCTGGATGCCCAGCCTGTGCAGCGTGGGGGCGCGGTTCAGAAGAACCGGGTACTCGCGCACCACCTCGTCCAGGGTGTCCCACACCCTGGGCTCCTCGCGCTCCACCATCTTCTTGGCGCTTTTCACCGTGGAGACCAGCTCCTTGGTTTCAAGCTTGTGGTAGACGAAGGGCTTGAAAAGCTCCAGGGCCATCTTCTTGGGAAGCCCGCACTGGTGGAGGCGAAGGTTGGGGCCGATGGTGATGACGGTACGGCCCGAGTAGTCGACGCGCTTTCCCAGAAGGTTCTGGCGGAAGCGGCCCTGCTTGCCCTTCAGGGTGTCGGAGAGGGACTTTAGGGGCCTCTTGTTGGTGCCCGTCACCACCTTCCCCTGGCGGCCGTTGTCGAAAAGGACGTCCACGGCCTCCTGGAGCATCCGCTTCTCGTTCCGCACGATGATGTCCGGGGCGCGCAGCTCGACGAGCCGCTGGAGCCGGTTGTTGCGGTTGATGACCCTGCGGTAGAGGTCGTTCAAGTCGCTCGTGGCGAAGCGGCCGCCCTCGAGGGGCACCAGGGGCCTAAGATCCGGCGGAAGCACCGGGATCACGCCCATTATCATGCAGGAGGGGTTGATATGGCTTACCCGGAAGGCGTCCACCACCTTGAGGCGCTTTGCGAGCTTCTTCCTTTTGGCGTCGGAGGTGGTGGAGAATATCTCCTCCCGAAGCTCCCCGTAGAGCTTGTCGATCTCCAGCTCCCCCAGGAGCACCCTCACGGCCTCCGCGCCCATGCCCGCCACGAAGGAACCGGGCCCGAAGTCCTTCACGGCCTCCCGGTACTTGTCGTCGGTCAGAAGCGCGCCCTTCGTGAGACCCGTGCCCTTGGGGTCCATCACGATGTACGAGTCGAAGTAGAGAACCTTCTCGATGTTCTTAAGGGTGAGATCTAGAACGTTTCCAAGCTTCGAGGGCAGGCTCTTCAAAAACCAGATGTGGGAGACGGGCGAGGCCAGCTCGATGTGGCCCATGCGCTCGCGGCGGACCTTGCTTTGTATTACCTCGACCCCGCACTTCTCGCAGATGACGCCGCGATGCTTCATGCGCTTGTACTTGCCGCAGTTGCACTCGTAGTCCTTGGTGGGGCCGAATATCTTGGCGCAGAACAACCC
>JAKAGN010000280.1 GCA_021815525.1 Deltaproteobacteria bacterium | reverse complement strand
CGGCCTTCAGGAAGGGCGCGGACGGCGTGTGGGTCTCCGGGTGACACCCCGGCGACTGCCATTACCTGGAAGGTAATTACTACGCACGACGGAAATTCGCCCTTTTGAAGAATCTTCTCGAACACACGGGAATCGAGCCGGGAAGGCTCCACTTCTCGTGGATAAGCTCCGCCGAGTCCACGAAGTTCGTGGACGTGGTGAAAAAGGTGACGGAAGCCGTGAAGGCCCTGGGCCCCGCCCGGAACTTCATCAAGGGGGAGGCCGAGATCCAGTGACGACTCAACTGACCGAAAACATACGGAAGATCGCGGCGCGGCTGCTGTCCGAAAAGACCGTGGACGCGGTGATCGGCTTCCGCGAAGGCTCGGTTCCCCTGATGGCCGAGCCCGTCATCATCCGCGACCCGAAGGACGCCGAAGGCCTCGTGTTCGATTCCTTCTGCGGCGTGAACCTCGCCAATTACCTCCCAGGCCGCAAGGAGCGGATCGGCATCGCGGCCAAGGGCTGCGACAGCCGCAACATAGTGACCCACCTGGTGGAGAACCAGGCCAAGCGGGAGAACCTCTTCATAATCGGCGTCCCCTGCACCGGCATGGCCGACCGCCGCAAGGTGCGCAAGGCCTTGGGCGGTGACGTTTCCTCCGCCCGCGAGGAGGGGGACGAGATCGTGGCCGCCGGGCCAGCCGGGGAAGTGAGGCTCGCCAAGAAGGAGGTCCTCCAGGACAACTGCAAAACCTGCACCCACAGAAACCCCGTGATCTCAGACGAGATGGCCGGGGAGCCCGTGCCGGAGCAGGAGGGCGTGGACCGCTACGCGGATGTTAGGGCGGTGGAGGCCCTGGAAAACGAGGCCCGCTGGAAGCACTTCGAGGAGATAATGTCGGGCTGCATCCGCTGCTACGCCTGCCGGAACGCCTGCCCGCTGTGCTACTGCCCCACCTGCTTCGTGGACGACTCAAAGCCCCAGTGGGTTGGAAAGAGCCTGGATAAAACCGACACCCGCACCTTCCATTTCCTGCGGGCCTTCCACTGCGCGGGCCGCTGCACCGACTGCGGCGCCTGCGAGCGGGCCTGCCCGGTGGGGATCCCGGTGCGGCAGTTCACCAAGAAGCTTTTGAAGGACTGCGAGGAGCTTTACGGCTGGGAGGCGGGGGTCCTTCCCGGCGTGCGGCCGCCCCTGGACGTCTTCAAGCTGGACGATCCCCAGGACTTCATCAGGTAAGGGATGCCCATGCGCCTTCTTCAGTTGTCACATTCCGATCTTACCCGGGGCGTCGAGGCGCTCCGCAAGGCCTTCCGCGTCGAGGCCCCGCTTCCGGAGCGCGACCACTTCGTCTTCGGCCCGCTTCCCGCGGGCGCGGCCCTGGATCTTTCGGCCGCCAACACCCGGCTTTCGGCCAAGTCCGTCATCTACCCGGCCTCCGAGAAGATGCTCAGGGTGAGCCTGGATCCCGCGAAAGAGGATCACCACGTCTACCGGGAAGCCGATAAGGACTACTCGCCCCGGGCGGTCTTGGGAATCCGCCCCTGCGACGCCCGGGCCTTTACGCTGGTGAAGCCCAACTTCGATAACAGAGAGTACCGCGACCCCTACTGGGTGCGCTCCTACGAGTGCAGCACCTTCGTGGGGCTTGCCTGCAAGAGCCCCTGCTCCACCTGCTTCTGCACCTCGGCGGGGGGCGGGCCCTTCGACACGGCGGGCCTGGACGTGCTCCTGGCCGAAAGCGGCGAGGGCTTCATCGCGCAGGTCCTGACGGAAAAGGGCGAGGCCCTGGCCGCGGCCGCCGGATGGAGCGCCGCCGCCCCGGAGGGAGCCGAGGCGGCGCTTTCCGCCATGAAGGCCGAGGCCGACGCCCGGATCGTCTCCCGCATCGAGACGGAAAAAATCCCCGGGAAAACCATCCTCTCTCTTTTCGACGCGCCCTTCTGGGATGACGCGGCCTTCGCCTGCATCAACTGCGGCGCCTGCACCTACCTTTGCCCAACCTGCTGGTGCTTCGACATCCAGGACGAGGCGCACGAAAACGAGGGCGTGCGGATGCGCAATTGGGACTCGTGCATGTTCCCGCTCTTCACGCTCCACGGCTCGGGCCACAACCCGCGGCCCAACAAGACCGCGCGGGTGCGCCAGCGATTCATGCACAAGCTCAAGTACTACGGGGACAAGTACGGTGGCGGCATCCACTGCACCGGCTGCGGCCGATGCGTGACGCACTGCCCGGTGAACATCGACATCCGGCGGATCGCCTCGCTCATGAACGGCTACGAGCCGGACAACGCCTGCGCCCTGTAGCAGGCCGCCCAAAAACGCGATACTTTTGTGTCGCGCTTCAAAGTGAAGTTCGGTCACGTACGAACAGTACGCTCCCTCCTTCACTTCTTGCGCTCCTTGCATTTCATCGTTTTTTGACGGCCTTATGTGATCGAATTTTTCAACCAAATGTTCGAGGTAAACGACGGTGGAGAATCCCTATCTGCCCATTCCGGTTAGAATCGACAAGGTGACCATCGAAACCGAGGACCGGAACCTCAAGACCTTCCGCTTCGTCTACGTGAACCCGGCAGACGAGAACCGCTTCCAGTACAAGGCGGGCCAGTTCGGCGAGCTTTCGGTCTCCGGCAAGGGCGAGATCCCCATCGGCATCGCAAGCTCCCCCACCGAGAAGGGCTTCGTCATGTTCACCGTGAACAAGGTGGGGCTCGTGTCCTCGGCCCTTCACGACATGGTGGAGGGCGACGTCATGGGCATAAGGGGGCCCCTCGGGAACTGGTACCCCTGGGAAACCCTCGAAGGCAAAAACGTGGTCATCATAGGCGGCGGATTTGCCTTCACCACGCTAAGAAGCTCCATCGTGATGATGCTGGATCCGGCAAACCGCGGCAAATTCAAGGACATCCACGTGGTCTACGGCGCGCGCTCGCCGGGGATGCTCCTCTACAGGGACGAGCTTGCGGCCTGGGAGGCCCGGGACGACATCAATATGCACATCACTGTGGACTCGGCCAAGGACCAGCCGGACTGGAAGTACAACGTGGGCTTCGTGCCCGCCGTCACCGAGGCCAAGGCCCCCAAGGGGGACGACGACACCTACGCCATCGTGTGCGGCCCGCCCGTAATGATAAAGTTCACCCAGCCGGTCCTGGACAAGCTCGGCTACAAGCACGACCACATCATAATGAGCCTCGAAAACCGCATGAAGTGCGGCATCGGCATGTGCGGCCGCTGCAACATAGGCAAAGACTTCGTGTGCAAGGACGGCCCCGTCTTCACCCTGGAGCAGTTGAACAAGATGCCTAAGGAATACTGAAAGGCCGCCGGAAAACCGCCTGTCCAAAAACGCGATCTACGGCGTCACGCATCGGAACGCGGCTCGGTCACGTACGAAAAGTACGCTCCCTCGCGCCTTCCTCGCGTTCCTTGTATCTCATCGTTTTTAGCCAGGCGGAGCTATCAGCCTTTTAGAGCGGCCTTTTGAATGGAGCCATCATAGCGTGAAAAGGAGGTCTCAGATGGGCCAAGGAGACAGGAAAAAAGGTTGCTCCCGCCGGGACTTCTTAAAGATGTCGGGCCTTCTGGGGCTCTCCGCCGCGGCCGCAACGGCCCTTCCGGTCTCCGAGGCCGTGGCCTTCGGCCGGGGGCTAAACAAGGTCACCCGCAGCATCAAGGTCATGGGCACCTTCGCCGTCATCACGGTGGTGGACCCCTCCAAAAGCCGCGCCGACGACGCCATCGGGAAGGCCTTCGACGAGATGCGGCGGCTCACCAAGATCATGGACCGCTTCGACTCCGCCTCAGCCGTCTCCACATTGAACCGCGACGGGCGCTTGGGTGGCGCGCCCCCGGAGCTTTGCGAGGTCGTCGGGGCCTCCGGCCGGTACCACAAGCTCTCCGGCGGCGCCTTCGACATAACGGTGGCGCCCCTGGTGGACCTTTACCGCAACGTTTTTTACCAGACCGGCCGGCCCCCCGATTCCGACATGCTCTCCCGGGCAATGGCCCTGGTGGACGGCGGCGGCGTGGCGGTATCGGGCCGCTCCGTGTCCCTTCCGCGCCCCGGCATGGCGGTGACCTTAGACGGCATCGCCAAGGGCTACATCATCGACGCCGCGGCCCGGGTGCTCAAGGCCTGCGGCGTGGCCCACGCGCTCGTCAACTCCGGGGGCGACATTCGCGCCGCGGGCGGCCGCGAGCCCGGGAGCGCCTGGACCATAGCCGTGCGGGACCCCGACTCCACGAGCTTTGCCGACACCATTCACCTTACCGACGGCGCGGTGGCCACATCCGGCGACTACGAGGTCTACTTCGACCGCGAACGCCTCTACAACCACATCATAAACCCCACAACCGGAGCCTCGCCCGTCATAAGCGACAGCGTCTCCGTGGCCGCCCCCACGGTCACCCGCGCCGACGCCCTTGCCACCACGGTCTTCGTCATGGGCCCCGACCGCGGCCGGGCCCTCATCGAAAGCCTGCCCGACGCCCGCTGCTTCATCCTGACCCGCGCCGGCGAGCGCGTGGCCTCCAAGGGTTGGGCGGAGCTTAGGAAGGGCTGAGGGAAGGAAAGGATTGCGGGGGAGTGGGGA
>JAKAGN010000279.1 GCA_021815525.1 Deltaproteobacteria bacterium | reverse complement strand
CCCTGGTGCTGGCGGCGGGCTTGGCCTTCTTCACCCGCACCCGCCGCCACTTCGCGGACTTTTTATAAAGCGCCACAGGCTTCCGGGGAGACTACGTCCCCCCGGCCCCCCGATAATTGCTCCGCCTTGCTGCGCAAGGTTCCGCCAGGGTTTATGAGCCGCTTTGGTTAAGGGGTCGCTAATTCCACTGAAAGGACAACTAACGAAGCAGGTATTCAACGGTTGGCGGCGGGGGCTTTGTTGTGCAGATGTGGCATGAATAGAGGTCTTAAAGAAAAACCAGGTACCACAAGATGTTGCGGCATCGGGTAGGTTGGGTGGTTCCGTGCGCGCACGGATGAAGCGATGCGGCAACCAGCCATTTTGCGCGTGGGTTCACCCAACAAAATCCTAATAGGGTCACACGAAAGGCTTCATCAATGGAGGAAGGAGCGACAAAGTAAGAAAGGCTAACCCCAACCAAAATCTATAAGAAAGTGGTTGCGGATTAGTTGTGTCAAACCCTCCAGCTTCTTTTATTGACTTAAGGCCGAATGCCAAAAGCCAAGTACCTAAAATTGCCAAAGTCGCCTGAACAAAAGGCACCCAATCCGAAGATAGTATTCCCGCCATAGAACCTCTCTTTATTAATCACAAATTATTTGCCGAACATCAGAACATACGGCACAATATCTTGTAGCTAACCAAACCCGCTTAAAATCAACGAGTTTTTGCCAACTCAGAGACGTTAGCCCCTACCAGGAAATCCGCTGAGATTGTTTTGCTTTCTTGTTGATTCCAGCGCGTTCCTAACGACTTCAGCAACTGTGTCTTTGTTGATTCCGTGTTTCTTGCAGTAACTCGACTGGATCCAATCGGCAAGGTGCTTTATCCCTTTGCTCGAATTGCACGCGGCACAACATCGGGCAATGTTTTCACGAGTGACGATGCTGGCATCGTTAATGATGTGTTCCCACGTTGCAACAGTTCGCCGCGAGCCTCCTTGGGGCATCTTCTCGATCATCTGGACGCCGCAGTAGACGCAAGTCTTGTCTCGCGCCCGGACTTCGTCTTCGAGCCATTTGGGGATGCCCCAGCGGTTCATGATAGTCTCGTAGGTTGGTCTGAGGAACGAAGCCCAACAAATGGATTTTGTTCGTTATTTTTGTTGCATAAAAATGGCGGATGCAGACTATTTATTAGGCCGCGCTTCGCTTGGCGACAAGCTGCGGCCTTAAAACAAAAACCGTCTCTTGGTCGGCAAATCAGGGTTAACGCTGCGTTTTGATGAAGGGAATCCCGAGGTCCTTGCATATCTTGCGGGCAAGGGTATCGTTTATCTCCGCGTGACGCGGTATGGAGGATCGCCGGTTTTGCTCGGGGTTGCCCCACCATGAATGGTTCCCGCCTTCACGGATAACGGCGCACCCGCACTCACGCAAATGCTTCAGCAGTTCCGTCCGTTTCACAAGGTAACGATTTCCTCGGTATAGCCGGACGCCGCCGCGTAAATCGCCTCTTCCCGGTTCATTTCAATAGCTTCGGCCAGAGTGACGCGAAGGCTTGAAAGAAGCTCCTCACGTGTACGTTCTTGGCAGTTGACCCCCGGGACTTCCTCAATCCATCCGATCCACCAGTCACCATCCTTCTTTGTCAAGGCCGTGTATGCATTGGACATGGTGGATCACCTCGCTTTACGATATTGGATCATTTTCAACAAGCTACCAAATGGTATCGCTGATAGTCTCCTAAGCATCCTCCCGGTGCCCCAACATATAGTACCCCAGCAAAGGGTTCAAAATCAATGAGTTTATGCTACCTTCATCAACTTCAAAGCCCCGCTCAATCCTTTGGGAACCTTTTAGCTATCAGTACATAGCCAAAGAGGAAAATCCTTTTTCAATAAAAATATGCGACGGCCCGGGCGCGAGCCGTTGGATACGGGCCGGATGAACCGGAAAAATATTACCGCTCACCCGCGGCTCCGCGTGCGGGGGCCGGTTGAAAACGATGAGATGCAAGGAAGGCGAGACGGGCGGCGTGCGCGGTGTATCGAGATACATAAGCACGCCGCCCGGGGAAGCCTGACACAGCAGATCGCGTTTTCGGACGGCCCTTCTACATAGAAGGGAGCCAAAGATATGCAAAGCGAGGGAGGTTTATGCCGGAGTTCATCATGAGCTGGGAGGCCGAGTCCAGCATCTCCTCGATGGCCCCGAAGCGGTGCTTGCGGGCGTAAACCACCGTGGGCTCGCCCGAGATCCCGCCCAGCTCCGCGGCCCAGGCGATGGCGTCCTCGTAGTTCCCCAGCCGGTCCACAAGCCCCAGCTCCTTTGCCTTGATGCCCGTGAACACACGCCCGTCGGCGAACTCCCTAAGCTTTTCCACGGGAATCTTCCGGCCCGCCGAAACGTCCGCCAAAAACTGTCCGTACATGGCCATTATGGTGTCGGAGAGGTAGGCGCGCTCCTCGGCCGTCATGTCCCTGAAGGGCGAACCCACGTCCTTGAACTTGCCGCTTTTTATGACCACGGGCGATATGCCCACCTTGTCCATGAGGCTCTTGAAGTTGGTGTAGGCCAGGATGACGCCGATGGAGCCCGTGATGGTGCCGGGGTTGGCCATGATGCCGGAGGCGCAGGAGGACACGTAGTAGCCGCCCGAGGCCGCCACCGAGCCCATGGAGACCACCACCTTCTTCACCGCCACGGTCTTTTTCACCTCACGGTATATCTCCTGGGATGGCCCCAGCTCGCCGCCGGGGGAGTCCACGCGGAGGACCACGGCCTTGACGGAGGGATTTTTCCGGAAGGAGGCCAGGGACTCCACCACGAAGCGGGAGTCGGTGATGGCGCCCGTAAGCTCAACCACTCCCACCTTTTCGCCGAAGGCCGAGGCGCCGCCGGAGCCAGCCACGAGGAGCCCCAGGACCGACAGGATGACGATGGAGCCCATGAACACGGAGAACAGAACAAGGATGGAAAAAAGGAAAGGATGGCGGCGGGCGAACATGGCGGGCCTCCCGAAAAAAAAGACGTTGCGCCGAAGGGATTTGCGGCGCAACGTCCCGGGAAAATGTTAAAGATACTGGCTTACTCCTCCTCGCCCTCTTCGCCTTCCTTGTCGGGCTTGGCGGACGTCTTCATCTTCTCCTGGAGGCTCAGTTTCAGGGCCTCCCCAAGGGCCGAGCCCGAGGACTTGGCGTTCGACAGGTAGTCGGCCAGGTAGCTGTCTTCCTCGTCGGATTCCAGGCGCTTGATGGAAAGGCCTATGCGGCGCTCCTTGGGATTGATGTTGACGACGACCGCGTCAACTTCCTGGCCCACGTTGTAGACGCCGACAGGGGTCTTGATCTTCTCCTTGGAGACCTCCGAGACGTGCACCAGGCCCTCGATGCCCTCCTCCAGCTCCACGAAGATGCCGAAGTCGGTGACCGAGGTCACGAGGCCCTTGATGTGGGTGCCCACGCGGTAGCGGTCCTCGATGGTGGCCCAGGGATCGGGCGTGAGCTGCTTGATGCCCAGAGAAAAGCGCTCGTTCTCCTTGTCGATGTGCAGCACTATGGCCTGGACCTCGTCGCCCTTCTTGTAAATCTCGCCGGGGTGGTTGACCCTTTTCGTCCAGGAGATGTCGGAGATGTGGACCAGCCCGTCGATGCCCTCGTCGATGCCTATGAACATGCCGAAGTCGGTGATGTTCTTGATTTTCCCTTCGATGGTGGTGCCCACCGGGTACTTGTCGGCGATGACGTCCCAGGGGTTCGGGGCCACCTGCTTCATGCCCAAGGACACCCTGCGGTTGTTGGGCTTGATGTCCAGGACCACCGCGTCCACCATGTCGCCCACCGACACAACCTTGGAGGGGTGCCGCACCTTCTTGGTCCAGCTCATTTCGGAAACGTGGATGAGGCCCTCGATGCCCTCCTCCAGCTCCACGAATGCGCCGTAATCGGTGAGGCTCACCACCTTGCCGGTGACCTTGGTCCCCACGGGGTAGCGCTCCAGAGCCAGCGACCACGGGTCGGGCTTAAGCTGCTTCATGCCCAGGGACACGCGCTCGCGCTCGAGATCCAGGTCCAGGACCTTCACCTGGATGGTGTCGGAGACCGAGAAAAGCTCGTTGGGGTGCTTCACGCGGCCCCAGGAGATGTCCGTGATGTGGAGGAGGCCGTCTATGCCGCCCAGGTCCACGAACACGCCGTACTCGGTGATGTTCTTCACCACGCCCTGCATGACCTTTCCAACGTGGATGGCGGAAAGGGTGGTGGCGCGCTGGGTCTCGCGCTCCTTCTCCAGGATGACCCGGCGGGAGAGCACGATGTTGCTGCGCTTGCGGTTGTATTTCAAGACCTTGAAGGTGAAGGTCTTGCCCACCATGGCATCCAGGTCCCTAACCGGCCGCAGGTCAACCTGGGAGCCGGGCAGGAAGGCCTGCACGCCGATGTCCACCGAAAATCCGCCCTTCACCCTGTGGGTGATGGCGCCGGTGACGGTGCCGTCCTCCTCGTAGGCCTTCTTGATCTCTTCCCAGACCTTGATCTTGGAGGCCTTCTCCTTGGAGACGATGACGCCCTCCTCGTCGGATTCCAGGCGCTCCACCATGACGTCCACCT
>JAKAGN010000278.1 GCA_021815525.1 Deltaproteobacteria bacterium | reverse complement strand
CGGGCGGGGATCATCTCCATTACGGGGTGATCATGGGGGACGTTTTCGTGAATCCCATCGAGTGGTGGGACCCCCATTGGATCAAGGACAACGTTACCGGCAAGATCGCGGAAGTGGCCGCCGGTTTCGGAGGGAAAACGGATGTCAAGCCACAAGGTCGTTAAGACCTACGAGGAGATCAACGAGAAAATCCGGGCCGGCTCCGTCGTCGTGGTGACGGCCGAGGAGATGATCGGCATCGTGAAGGAGCACGGCGCCTGCGAGGCGGCCCGCCACGTGGACGTGGTGACCACCGGGACCTTCGCGCCCATGTGCTCCAGCGGCGCCTTCATCAACTTCGGCCACACGAGCCCCACCCTGAAGGCCAGCAAGGTCTGGTTCAACAACGTGCCGGCCTACGCGGGCCTGGCCGCGGTGGATTGCTACATCGGCGCCACCGAGCCCTGCGAGGAGGACCCCTTGAACCGGGTCTTCCCCGGCGAGTTCAACTACGGCGGCGGGCACGTGATCTCGGAGTTGGTGGCGGGAAAATCCGTGCACCTGAAGGCCACGGCCTACGGCACCCAGTGCTATCCCAACCGTGCCATGGACAAGATGGTGACCTTAAACGACCTTCCCATGGCCGTCCTGTGCAATCCCCGGAACGGGTACCAGAACTACAACTGCGCCGTGAACCTGGGGAACAAGATCATCTACACCTACATGGGGGTGTTGAAGTCCAAGGCCGGAAACGCCAACTACTCCACCTCCGGCGCGCTTTCGCCCCTTTTCAACGACCCCTACTACCGAACCATCGGGCTGGGGACCAAGATATTCCTGGGCGGAGGGGAGGGCTACGTCTCCTGGTACGGAACCCAGCACAATCCGGGCGTCCCCAGGACCGAGGGCGGAATCCCCCTGAAGCCCGCGGGGACCCTGTGGGTCATGGGGGATCTGAAGCAGATGGACGCCCGCTGGCTGGTGGGGGTCAGCATACTGGGATACGGCTGCTCGCTCTCCGTGGGCCTGGGGGTGCCCATCCCCATCCTTAACGAGGACATGGCCCGCTACACGGCGGTTTCGGACGATGAAATATTTGCGCCCATAATCGATTACGGAATCGACTACCCCACGGGCAAGGCCAAGCCCCTGGGACAGGTCAGCTACGCGGAGCTCAAGAGCGGCTCCATCAATTGGAACGGCCAGGTAATTCCCACGGTGCCCCTTTCCAGCATGGTGCGGGCCAGGGAGATAGCCCAGACCTTGAAAAGCTGGATACAGTCCGGCCGATTCCTCCTGACCCAGCCCCAGATGTCTCTTCCTTCCTGATTCGTTCCGGGCTTCCCCGTTCGCTGGGGAAGCCCGCCCACACCCCCAACCGGAGACCTTCACGCCTTGGACAACACAATGGAAACACCCGCAAAACAAGATTCCCCCGCCCCGAAGCTCAAAGAGGTCGAGACCCTTTCCAAGAAAAGCCGCCTGCGGGAAAACGTCGAGGCCCTTCTCATCGCCGTGGCGCTGGCCCTTTTCATCCGGGCGTTCGTGGTGCAGCCCTTCAAGATACCTTCCGGCTCCATGATCCCCACGCTTTTGATCGGCGACCAGATTTTCGTCACCAAGTTTTCCTACGGAGTGCGGATGCCCTTCACCAACTCCGTCCTCATCCCCGTCGGCCGTCCAAAGCGGGGGGAGATCGTGGTGTTCAAGTATCCCGAGGACCCCACCAAGGACTTCATCAAAAGGGTGATCGCGGTGGAGGGCGACACCGTGGAGATGCGGGACCGCGTCATCTACATAAACGGGGTGCCCGCGTCCGACCCCCACGCCCATTACACGGAGCCGGATTCAGTGGCCCGCTTCGATCTGGCCAAGACGGATTTTCCTGCGCGAAAGGTTCCGGCCAACAAGTTTTTCGTCATGGGGGACAACCGGGACAACAGCCACGACAGCCGCTATTGGGGTTTCGTGGATTTTTCGGCCCTGCTGGGCCGCGCCCGGATCATCTACTGGTCATGGGACTGGGACCATTGGCGCGTTCGTTGGGGACGGCTCTTCAATATCCTTCGTTAGGCGGAAAGAGGCCCCATGGCCATCGTTATTTCGGGCGCCAGAATCGTCTGCCCCGCGAACCGCCTCGACGGTGAAGGCGACGTCGTGGTGGAGGGGGAGAGGATCCGGGAAGTCCTCCCGCCCGGAGAGGCCCGGCCCGGGCCCGCCGACACGGTGATCGAAGGCTGCGGCCTCGTTCTCGCCCCGGGCTTCGTGGACCTCCACGTTCATCTCAGGGAGCCGGGCTTCGAGCACAAGGAGACCGTCGCCACGGGCGCGGCCGCGGCCGTGCGGGGCGGGTTCACCTCCGTCTGCGCCATGGCCAACACGAGCCCCGTGAACGACTCGCCCGGGGTGACGGCCTTCATCCTATCCAGGGCGCGGGAGGCCGGCCTCGCGCGGGTCCTTCCCGTGGCCGCGGTGACAAGGGGTCTTGCGGGGCGCGAGCTGACCGATTTCCGAGCCCTGGCCGCGGCCGGCGCGGTCGCCCTTTCCGACGACGGCCGCCCCGTGGCTGACGCTGCCCTCATGCGGCGGGCCCTTTCGCTGGCCTCCGAAGCCGGGCTCGTAATTGCCTCCCACTGCGAGGAGCCGCGTCTTTCCGAGGGCGGAGCCATAAACGAGGGGGCTGTCTCGGCCCGCCTTTCGGTGCGCGGCATTCCCTGGGCCGCCGAGTCCGTGGCCGTGGCCCGGGACGCGGCCCTGTGCGAGCTTACGGGCGCGCGGCTCCACGTGTGCCACGTCTCCACCGCCCGCTCGGTGGAGGAAATCCGGGCCGCCAAGGCCCGGGGAGCCCCCATCACCGCCGAGACCGCGCCCCACTACTTCACGCTCACCGAGAACGCGGTCCTCGAAAAGGGCGCAAGCGCCAAGATGAACCCGCCGCTGGGGACGGAGAGGGACCGCCGGGCCGTGCGCGCCGGCCTTGCCGACGGCGTCATAGACGCCATCGCCACTGACCACGCGCCCCACACGGCCTCCGACAAGGAAGGGGGGCTCGAAGCCGCCGCATTCGGCGTCGTGGGCCTGGAAACCGCGCTTTCCCTGGGGTTGCAACTGGTTAGGGACGGGGTTTTGACCCTGCCGGGGCTCGTGGCGAAGATGTCCGTCAACCCGGCCCGGATTTTCGGCCTTCCCCACGCTGGAATCGCCCCCGGCGCGCCGGCGGACCTCGTACTTTTCGACCCGGATCAAGAGGTCACGGTGAACGCCGCGACCTTCGCGTCCAAGGGAAGGAACACTCCCTTCGACGGAATGGCCCTTCGGGGCGCGGTGCGCTGGACGATGGTGGCCGGATGTATTGTCTTCGGGCCGCCTGGAAATGCATGATGATGCGGGAGGTTCTCGAACCCGTGAACCGGAAAGGAGGGGGCATGACCGGAGACATGGGAAGACACGCTTTTCGTCGCGCGGCTTTTTTGCTCTTGTGGGCGGTGGTGCCCGCAATGCTTTCCGGCTGCATGTCTTACGCCAAGTGGAGCGGCAGGGGCTCCTACGTGGCGCCGGACAAGGCCGCGGCCGCGCTTCCGGCCGACGGCAAGGGCCCGCTGGTCCTTTGCGTAACCGGCAGCATGATCGTACGCGAGTTTTACGACATCATGGAAAAGCGCCTGCTTGAAGCCGGGTTCAGGCCGGTGGTTTTCCAGCCGCCGGACCTTTTCACGGAACCGCTTGCGGCCGGCGCCCTTAGGATATCCGAGGCCGTGGACAAAGTGCTCGCGGTCACGGGCGAAAAAAAGCTGATCCTCCTTGCGGAGTGCAACGGCGGCGTGGCTTCCCGCTACTACATCGAAAAGCTTGGAGGCGCGGCCAAGGTTTCGCGCTTCATCACCTACGTTTCCGCCCATCACGGCACCGCGTCCACGAGCTGGTTCAATCCCTACCCGGCCATCTCAGACATCCGGCCGGAAAGCCCCTACATGGCCGAGATGAGGGAGTCGCGGCCGCCGGCCGACGGGCCCCTCACCATCTCCATCTTTATCTGCACCGACGAGATCATGAAGCCGTACGCCACGTCCAGGCTTCCCGGCGCGCTCAACATCGAGATCTGCGACAAGGACTTCGACAGGCGGGCCAGGAAACGCACGCCCCCAAACGTGGGAAATTTCGTGGGGAACATCCTCCTCGCCTACTGCCCCGTACACCTGGCGGTGTTCTGGGACGAGGAGTTTTTCGGGCTTTTAAAATCCTGCCTCAGAGATTCACCGGAGGAAATCCGAGCCTACAAGGGGCTGTCGCTCAAGTTTGAGTAAAGGACGCGTCAATGGCCGGCAAAAAAGAACTCCTGGTGGTGGACGACGAGCGCGGAATGCGCGAGTTCCTGGAGATCATGCTTTCCCGCGAGGGCCACTCAGTCACCCTTGCGGAAAGCGGCAAGAAGGCCCTGGCGCTTCTTTCCGAGCGCGCCTTCGACCTGGTCCTTTGCGACATACGCCTAGGCGACATCTCCGGCATTTCCGTGCTCAGGGAGGCCAAGAATCTCTCACCGGCGCCCGTGGTCATCATGATTTCCGCGTACGCCAGCACGGAAAACGCCGTGGAGGCCATGAACGAGGGCGCCTTCGACTACATCCCC
>JAKAGN010000277.1 GCA_021815525.1 Deltaproteobacteria bacterium | reverse complement strand
GGACCCCACGGTGGTGGTGGGCGGAAAGCTAAGGGCTCTGGGCACCAACGCCGTCCTGGGACAAGGCGAGTACATCGTGGCGGAGGCCGACGAGAGCGACGGAAGCTTCCTCAAGATGAGCCCCACGATAGCGGTCGTCACCAACATCGACCGCGAGCACCTGGATTTCTACGCCGACATGGACGAGATAAGGGACTCCTTCGCCCGCTTCCTGGAGAGGCTTCCCTTCTACGGGCTCGCGGTCCTGTGCCTCGATTCCCCGGCCGTGTGCGACATCATCCCGGCCGTAAGGAAGCGCTTCGTCACCTACGGGCTCTCCCCCCAGGCGGATTTCTCGGCCTGCGACGTGACACCCTCGGGCCTCGGCAGCCGCTTCACCGTGCGGCACAAGGACAGGGTGCTGGGGGAGGTGAACCTGGGGGTTCCGGGGCGGCATAATGTGTCGAACGCCCTGGCGGCCGTGGCCGTGGGGCTCGAGCTTTCGGTGGATTTCGGAACGATCGCGGAGGCTCTCTCACGCTTCGAGGGCGTGGGCCGCAGGCTGGAGATCAAGGGCGAGAGAAAAGGCGTCACTGTGGTGGACGACTACGGCCATCATCCCACGGAGATAGCGGCCACCTTCCAGGCAGTCGGGGAGGCCTGGCCGGGCCGCAGGCTCCTGGTGGCCTTCCAGCCCCACCGCTACTCGCGCACCCTGGCCCTTTTCGAGGACTTCACCCGGGCCTTCTACATGGCCGACAGGCTGGTCCTGCTGCCCGTGTACGCGGCCAGCGAAAAACCCCTGGAGGGCGCGGACTCCAAGCTTTTGTGCGAGAGCATCCGCCGCCACGGGCACAAGAACGCCGCCGCCGCCGAGTCCCGGGAGGAGGCCCTGGAAATGCTGGCCCGCGAGGCCCGCGAGGGCGACGTGCTCCTCACCCTGGGCGCGGGCGACGTCTGGAAGCTGGGCGAGGCCTTCCTGGAAAGGAAGGATTGACGCCCGTGACCCTTTCCCCCGCCATCCGCCTGTGGCTTTCCGAGCGCTTCGGCCCGGCCGCGCGCTTCGGCGAGCCCCTGGCGCGCCACACGAGCCTGGGGGTGGGCGGGCCCGCGGAGGCGTGGGTGGCCGTGCCGGACGAGGCGGGCCTTTCGGAGCTTGTCGGGCGGGCGGCGCACGGGGCCGCTATCCTCCGGGTTCTCGGGCGGGGCACCAATCTCCTGGCCCCGGACGAAGAGCTTTCCGGCATCGCGGCCACCCTGGGGAAGGGCTTCACGGCAATCGGCGTGGAGCGCGAGGAAGGCGGCCGGATCCTGGTGAGGGCCGGGGCCGGCGCATCGCTTACCGCCCTGTGCCGCTTCGCCGCGGCCCAGGGCATCGCCGGCATGAACTTCGCCGTGGGGATCCCCGGGAGCGTGGGCGGGGCCGTGTGGGGGAACGCCGGCACCCACGCGGGGTGCGTGGCGGACCGCCTGGAATCCCTCACCCTTCTGCGCCCCGACGAGGCCGCGCGCGTGATCCGGCGGGAGGAGCTTTCCTTCGGCTACCGCAGCCTGGCGCGCGACCCGGCCCTTTTCGGCGCGCCGGGGTCGCCGGCGGTGATCACCTCCGCGCTTTTCGCCCTTTTCCGCGGCCGCCGGGACGAGATCGAGGCCGAGGCCCGGGAGATGCTGGCGCGACGCAAGGCCACGCAGCCCCAGGGTGTAAAAAGCGCGGGCTGCTTTTTCAGGAACCCGCCGGGGCAAAGCGCCGGGGCACTCATCGACAGGGCCGGGCTCAAGAACTTCCGGATCGGCGGGGCGCTGGTCTCACCCGTTCACGCCAACTTCCTGGTGAACGCGGGAAACGCGGCGGCCGGGGACTTCCTCCGCCTGATGGAGCACGTGAAAACGACGGTTGCTGACAAGTTCGGAGTGATCCTTACGCCGGAGGTTACCATCCTTGTTCGGTAAGGAAAAAATAAAGAAGAACGTTTACCGGAAGAAGACCCGGGCCGAAGCCCCGGAGGATTTCCGGCGCAGGCTCGTCATGGGCGCCGCCGTCGCGGGCCTGGCCGTCGTCCTGGTCCTTTTCGGGTTCTCGGTGGTGGCGGCCTACGACTACCTGGTGCAGAGCCCCTACTTCGCGGCCTCCAGGGTGGACGTCACGGGAAACCGTCACCTGACGGCCACCGAGGTATTGGACTGCGCCAGGATCCCGGCGGACGCCAACGTCCTTGCCGTGAACCTCTCGGCCGCCCGCAAGCGCCTGCTGGCCCATCCCTGGATCGCATGGGCCGCGGTTTCGCGGCGTCTTCCCGACGGGATCGAGATAGACATACGGGAGCACACGCCGGTCGCGGTCTGCGACATGGGCCGCAAAAGCTTTCTCCTAAACTCCGAGGGCCGCGTCTTCAAGGCCGCCGACGACGGCGACCCCGCGGGGCTCCCGGTGGTGGAGGGCCTCCGGCTCTCGGACGTCTCCATCAAGGGCGAACCCATGCGGCGGCCCGCCCAGGCGGTGGTCGACTTCCTTAACTTCATGCGCGGGCCGGGCTTTCCCATTCCCCAAAAGGCCGTGACGGGCATCTCCGTGGACGCCGACACCGGCCTTTCCATCACGGCCTTCGAGCCCACCGTCAAGGTGGCCTTAGGCTGGGACGACTACAGCGGCAAGATGGCCAGGCTCAAACAGGTCATGTACGACCTCGCCCGGGAAAAGGGGCTCACCGCAAGCGCCATCGATCTCACCAAGCCGGACCGGGTGGTGGTGAAACCAGTGCAACAAGCCGTAAAAGCTGAAAAATCCGCCCGCAAGGAGGCATGACATGGCTAGGGATCCGGATATCGTGGTGGGGCTCGACATAGGGACCACGAAGATCTGCGCGGTGGTGGGCGAGGTTCGGAACGGCGAGACCTCCATCGTGGGCATCGGCTGCCACCCCTCCGTGGGGCTCCACAAGGGCGTGGTGGTGAACATCGAGGCCACGGTGGACTCCATCCAGAAGGCGGTGGAGGAGGCCGAGGCCATGAGCGGCTGCGAAATCTCCAACGTCTACGCGGGGATAGCCGGCGGCCACATCAAGGGCTTCAACAGCCACGGGGTGGTGCCGGTGAAGGGCAAGGACATCACCCAGATGGACGTGGACCGCGTCATCGAGGCGGCCAGGGCCGTCTCCATCCCCATGGACCGCGAGATGATACACGTGCTCCCCCAGGAGTACATCGTGGACGGCCTGGGCGGCATAAAAAACCCCATCGGCATGTCGGGCGTGCGCCTGGAGGCCCGCATCCACATCGTGACGGGCGCGGTGGCCTCGGCCCACAACATCATAAAGTGCGCCAACAAGGCGGGGCTCGACGTCATCGACATCGTGCTGGAGCCCGTGGCCTCCTCCGAGGCCGTGCTCCTTCCCGAGGAGATGGACATGGGAACGGCCTTGATCGACGTGGGCGGCGGCACCACGGATCTCGCCGTCTTCGCCAACTCCCACATCAAGCACACCTTCGTGCTGGCCCTTGGCGGCAACAACCTTACAAACGACATCGCCATCGGCCTCCGCACCCCCACGGCCGACGCCGAGATGCTCAAGAAGAAGTACGGCTCCTGCGCCAGCTCCAAGATAAGCCGCGAGGAGATCATAGAGATTCCCGGCGTGGGCGGACGCAGCGCCCGCAAGCTCCAGCGCCAGATACTGGGGGAGATACTGGAGCCCCGGGTGGAGGAGATGTTTTCGCTGGTGCAGCAGGAGATCGTGCGGGCGCGGATGCAGCCCTACATCGCCGGAGGCCTCGTGCTCACCGGCGGGGCATCGCTTCTGGACGGCATGACCGAGGTGGCGGAGAAGGTCTTCGGCACCCCGGCCCGCATCGGAAAGCCCCAGGGCATCTCGGGCCTCGTGGACGCCGTCAACAACCCCATGTACGCCACCGGCGTCGGGCTCGTGCTCTACGGGGCCAGGAAGCAGACCCGCACCCAGTTCCGCATACGGGACAAGAACGTTTTCGAGCGGGTGATCACCAGGATGAAGCGCTGGTTCAAGGACATCGTTTGACGGGCCGGTGAAAAACGAGAAGGGCCGCGGGCCACGCGGCCATAAGGCCCCATCGTTTTTCAGCGGCCTTTCGAAGGGTGCATAAAAAATCGGTCGAAACGGAAAAAGCATCAAACAAAGGGCGGCGGCGAAAAGCCGAAAACAAAAGGGAGGAAGTGACATGGCGGATCTGTGGTCGTACGTGGAAGGGACCTCTCCGGCGAAGATCAAGGTCATCGGCACCGGGGGCGCGGGCTGCAACGCGGTGAACAATCTCATCGACGCGGGGCTGGACGGCGTGGATTTCATCGTGGCCAACACCGACGTCCAGGCCTTGAACCGCTCCAAGGCCTTAAACCGCATCCAGCTCGGGCCCAAGCTGACCAACGGCCTGGGCGCGGGCGGCGACGCCGAACGCGGCCGCGAGGCGGCCCGCGAAAGCCGGGACCAGATCCGCGCCGCCCTGGACGGCGCCGACATGGTCTTCATCGCCACGGGACTGGGCGGCGGCACCGGCACGGGCTCGGCCCCTATCATCGCCGAGATATGCCAGGACGTCAACGCGCTTACCGTGGCCGTGGTCACCACGCCCTTCAGCTACGAGCTGGCCCGCCGCGCCAAGG
>JAKAGN010000276.1 GCA_021815525.1 Deltaproteobacteria bacterium | reverse complement strand
CGAGGGCTATGCGGTTGCCGAGGGTTAAAATCACGGGCTCGGAAAGTATTTCGGACACGGCCTTGGGCTCGTTTTCGGTCAAAAACCACAGCCAGGTCAAAAACTCGTTGCCCAAAAATCCGTAGCGCTTGTAGGAATAGTTGACGTCTAGCATGGGCTTACTCCGTGGCGAAGGATGAGGGGGCGGCGGCGGCGAGGCTGTCGAGGCCCGCGGGATCGAGGCCGGAGGAAAGCTCGGCCGTGGTGAAGGGGAAAAGGGGGATCAGGGGCGCGCCGAAGCTCTTGTAGAAGAGCGTTTCCAGCTCGTCCTTGGCCGCCTTCTGGGTGGAGAAGAAGAAGAGGCGGTTATCCGCGTAGCGCCATACCACGTCGAATACCGAGGGCACGGCGGGCATCTTGAGGTACAGGACGTTTTCCACGTGCTCCTTCACCTCTTTCTTCTCGTCCTTGGATAAAAACTCCCGGCCCGACTCCCTAAGCCTCCGGTCCACCTCGGCCGCGTACATCTTCCTGACCACGCCCGCCGGAAGGCTCTTCTTGTCGATCCGCAGGCAAAAGATCACGTAATCGGCCACCACGAAGGAGCTTGCGGAAAAATCCGGCGTGTAGGCCCGCTCGAAGGGGGCCCAGCCAACGGAGCGCTTCAGGGGCTCGCCGTTGATCTCCTGGATGACGTTCTTTTTAAGCCCCTCGGCCACCTTTTCCATGAAGGGCTCGGCGATGACGCCGTTCACGGCGTAGCGCGTCACCGCCACAGACGGCGATAGGAAACCCATATCTACTCCTTTCGATTGATTATTCGGGAAATTAGCGGAAATTTAACGGAAAGACCGGCAAGCGCAAGGCTCTATAACCCGATCGCAGGCCATGCACAAGAGTTTCGGCGAAAAAAATGCCAAGGGCGCGACACTTGCTAAGCCTTGCGCCCTGGACCGGTTTGGGATAACTTCCAGTGAGCGGAACGGCCCGCGACGCTTCGGAAAAGGACGTTTTTCATGCGGATTCTTCTGGTTTACGTGGTGACGGAGCGGCTCAACATGCCGGTCCTGCCGCTGGGCCTGGCGTCCCTGGGCGCGGCGGCGGAGGCCGCAGGGCATTCGGTGCGCTTTTTGAACGTGATCCCGGGCCCGGAAGCCGGGGAGGCCCTGGCCCGCGCCGTAAGCGAGACCAGGCCCGAAGCCGTCGGGGTATCGGTAAGAAACGTGGACGACCAGAACCCCACGGCCCCGCTCTTTCTCATGGAAAAGGCCAGGGACGCCATAGCCGCAATCCGCTCCCTCACGGGAGCCCCCATAATAGTGGGCGGGGCCGGCTTCACCATGTTCGCGGCCGAGGCCCTCCCCTATCTGGGCGCGGACTACGGAGTCGCGGGCGAGGGCGAGGCCGCGTTTCCGGCAATACTGGCGCGCCTCGAACGCGGCGAAAGCCCCGGGGGCTTGGCCGGCGTCCTCTCGCGGGAAAGGCCCGCGGCCCCGCCCCGGCTGGAAACTGACCTCGACAGATTTCCCCTGCCGCTTCCCCGGCACCTTTCGGTTCCCGAGGACTGGCGCGGGCCGGACCTCTACGTCCCCTTCCAGACCCGCCGGGGCTGCGCCATGGACTGCTCCTACTGCTCCACGGCCTCCATCGAGGGCCGAAGGCTCCGCTACCGCTCGCCCGACAAGGCCGTGGAGAACCTCGCCCGCTACGTCGCGGCGGGCTTTTCCCGCTTCTACTTCGTGGACAACACCTTCAACCTCCCGCCCTCCTACGCCGAAAGCCTTTGCGAGGCCATAACCGCCTCGGGGCTTTCCATCGAGTGGCGGGCCATAGTCTACCCGCGGCGGATCTCGCCGGGGCTTGTCGAAAAAATGGCCCGCGCGGGCTGCCGCGAGGTGAGCCTGGGGTTTGAAAGCGGCGCGCCTTCCGTCTTGAAAAGGCTCAACAAAAAATTTTCGCCGGAGGATGTCCGCGCCACCTCCGCCCTCTTCGCCCAAAACGGCATCCGCCGCATGGGCTTTCTCCTTCTGGGCGGCCCGGGCGAGACCCGCGGCACGGTGGCGGAAAGCCTCGATTTCGCGGAGTCGCTTTCGCTCGACTCCCTGAAGGTGACCTGCGGCATCCGCATCTACCCCAAGACCATCCTGGAGCGGGACGCGCGGGCCGAAGGGGTGCTGGCCCCGGGGGAGGGGCTTCTCCTGCCGCGCTTCTACATGGCCCGGGATCTCGCGGGCTGGCTGCCCGAAACCGTCTACGCCTTTGCGAAAAGCCGCCCCTGGGTGTTACCAGCCTGATAACCGGCCGCAATAAGGAACGATTCGCATGCTGATAGATTTTCACACCCACATATTTCCGCGCGAAATCCGCGAGGACCGCGCCCGGCATTTTCCGAATGAACCCGCCTTCGAGCTTCTCTACCGGCCTGAAAAGTCGCGTCTGGTGGGGGCAAGCGACCTTGTCGCCGCCATGGACGAGGCCGAAGTCGATAAATCCGTCACCTTCGGCTTTCCCTGGACCGATCCCGGCCGCTTCCGCCTCCACAACGACTATATAATGGAAAGCGTAGCGAAATTTCCGGATCGGCTCGTGGGCCTGGGCTGCTTCGACCTGGCGCACGATGAGGCCCCCGGCGAGGCCCTGCGCTGCCTGGAGGGGGGCCTGGCGGGCTTAGGGGAGCTTGCCGCCTACCGCTCGGGCCTCGACGAGGAGGCCCTTTGCCGCCTTGCGCCCGTCATGGAGATCGCCCGCTCCCACAAGGCCCCGGTCCTCATCCACGTGAACGAGCCCGTGGGCCACCCCTACCCCGGCAAAACCCCGGTCACCATCGCCCAGATCTGGAACCTGGCCGCCCGCTTCCCGGAAAACCGCATGGTCCTTGCCCACTGGGGCGGCGGCATTTTTTTCTATCAGCTCATGAAGCGCGAGGCCAAGGAGACCCTGAGGAACCTGTGGTACGACACGGCGGCCTCGCCCTACCTCTACGACCCTAAAATCTACCCGGTGGCCGCCGAAATCCTGGGCCCGGAAAAGATCCTCTTCGGCACCGATTTCCCGCTCCTTTCCTTTCCCCGCTGCCGCGCCGAGGTGGAGAAATCGGGCCTTCCGCCCGCCGCGATCTTAAAAATACTGGGCGGAAACGCCGAAGCATTCCTCGGGGGCGCGTCCTAATGGACCAAGACCCGCAATACCGGCCCCCCGAGCCCGCCCACGCCGTGGTCAGGCTATCGGGCGTGACGCGCTCATTCCGGCTGGGCAGGCACGAGCTTGCCGCCCTTAAAGGCATTGACCTTTCCGTGGCCCCGGGCGAGTATGTGTCCATCATGGGGCCCTCCGGCAGCGGCAAGAGCACACTTTTCAACATGATAGGCGGGCTCGACAAGCCAAGCTCCGGGCGCGTCTTCATCGACGAGGTGGACATCGGAGAGCTTGACGCTTACGAGCTGGCGTGGCTGCGCTGCCGCAAGATCGGCTATATTTTCCAGACCTTCAACTTGATCCCGGTCATGACGGCCCTCGAAAACGTCACGCTTCCAATGACCTTCGCGGGCCTCGACGACGAGGCCGCCGCCGAAAAGGGCTTGGCGCTCCTCGCGCGGGTGGGGCTTTCGGACCGCTTCCGCCACAAGCCCTCCGAGCTTTCGGGCGGCCAGCAGCAGCGCGTGGCCATAGCCCGCGCCCTTGCCAACGACCCGGCCATAGTGCTGGCGGACGAGCCCACCGGGAACCTGGACCTGGCGACCGGCGAGGAGATCATCGCGCTTTTGAAGGAAATGAGCCGGGAAAAAAACGTGACGGTTATCTCCGCCACCCACGATTTCAAGATGCTGGCGGTCTCGGACCGCGTGGTGTGGATTCGTGACGGCCTCCTGGACCGCATAGAAGACCGCTCGGAGCTTTCCATAACCATAGGCGGCATCCAAGACGTCTGAGGCGGGCGGCCGGAAAACGCGATCCGCTGTGTTGCGCTTCGGTCTTGCGCTCGGTCACGTGCGAAAAGCACGCTCCACTCGCGCGCGCCTCGCGCGCCTTGCGGCTCATCGTTTTCCGGCCGCCCGCCGTGCGGGGCTTTGGGTTTAGGTCTTAACGGCCGCCCGCCGTGCGGGGTGAATAATACGGCATTTTCATTCCGGCGATCACAAGAAAGGCGCGGAGCGCGCGAAGCCTTTACTATTTTTAGGAAAAGGGGGCGTGATGGACGAGCTTTTGACGACGAGCGGAAGCAGCATCGCAAACATGATCCGGTTGGGGCAGGTGAGTTCGCGGGAGGCGGTGGAGGCCCACATCCGGCGGATCGAGGTGGCGAACAAAAGCATCAACGCGGTGGTGGCGGAGCGCTTCGCGCTGGCGAGGGAGGAGGCGGACCGGGCGGACAAGAGGCTCGCGGAGGAAGGGCCCGGAAATGTCCCGCCTTTCCACGGCGTGCCATGCACCATCAAGGAGTGCTTCGCGTTCACGGGAATGCCCAACACCTCGGGGCTTCCGGCGCGCAAGGGGATAATCGCCTCGGCCGACGCCACCTGCGTGGCGCGCCTACGGGCGGCCGGGGCCATTCCCATGGGCGTCACCAACGTCTCCGAGGTGTGCATGTGGATGGAGTCCAACAACAAGGTTTACGGACGCACCGGCTCGGCCT
>JAKAGN010000275.1 GCA_021815525.1 Deltaproteobacteria bacterium | reverse complement strand
CCCAACCTCGGGGGGGGGGCGCCATGTTCACCAATACAAGAAAGCAGAGGGGCTTTACGCTGGTGGAGTTGATGATCGTCATCGCCATCATCGCCATCCTGGCGGCCGTCGCCATCCCCAGCTTCATCAGCTTCCGCTTGCGCGGCTATAACGCCGCGGCCCTTTCGGACGCCAGAAACGCCTACACAGCCGCCCAAAACCTGTTCTCCCAGCTTGCCACGGCCACCATAACGACCCCTAACCTGGTGGCGGGCGGCTTCATCCCGACGGCCAACGTGACGACGACGGTGGTGGCCGGCACCCTGACCACCCTTTCCATCACCTCCAAGCACAATCGCTCCAGCACCACCTACACGATCGACAGCGCAGGCAACATCACCTCGTCGTAACGCGGGATTGCAAGCAGGGCGGTGCTTATCATCGCTTACCAGGTCGCAGCCTGTGCCAGCCGGGCCAGCCTTCCCAGTCTGGCCCGGGGGAGCGCGGCCCGGCAATAAGTATTCCTGACCAAAATATATTGTGATGGCCTCCCGCTCTTAAGTTGTGATAATAAAAAAGAGGGCAAGGTGAATTGGATAAGCCATGAACCGCAGAAAACTGCTGCATAGCATCTTGGGTGGATCAAGGGATGTTCACTTCAGGGACATGGTGGGCTTGATCGAGGGCTTCGGGTTTCATCTTTCACGAACGAACGGAAGCCATCACATCTTCACCAGGCCGGATATTCCCGAACTGGTCAACCTCCAAAATGCCGAGGGAAAAGCGAAGCCTTATCAGATACGCCAATTCCTCAAGCTCGTCGAGCGTCACAGTTTGAAACTGGAGGATTAACGATGCGAGACTATCACATCAATATTTTTTATTCCGAAGAAGACGAAGGTTACATTGCGGATATCCCCGATCTTACGTACTGCTCAGCCTTTGGCAAGACCCCGGTTGAAGCGCTGCAAGAGGTAGAGAAGGCAAAGGAGTTGTGGCTTGAAGCCGCCCGCGCCGAAGGCAAGCCCGTTCCACAGGCCAAGTACCGGCCGGTCATTTATGAGACGGTAAGCGCATAAGAGCTGAGCGCGGGATAAGATGAGCCATGTCGGGCGAAGCTTCGCTCGGCCCGGCAACTTGCAGCCGCCCGCTTTCATCCAAAAATAAGGAACGAAATCAGTTTGTTGGGCTTTGTTCCTCAGCCCAACCAAGCTGTAACTCTTGTATTTGATAGGTAAACAATGAGCGACGACATGGAACAACCCAAAGGGAATAGCAAGCCTATCATTCACTTTGGAACTTTTGACTTAGCAGGAAAAGGCCCTGGCACCTATGCAATAGGTGTGGCCAAGCTTTATAAAAATCCGAAAAATGACATCTGGGATTCTGCTAATAGCTTTCTCAAGGCAGCAGACCGCTGTCTTAATAGCTGCAAAGTGGAAGATTGCACGGAGATATTGTTTTTCCCAGGGGCAGTATGTGCAGCATTTTCATGCGAACTTTTCCTTAAGTACATCATTTTTATTGAGAATGGCGAAGAAGTTAAAGGGCACCATCTATCTGATCTATTCCTGAAATGCAGCCAGAAAGTACAGTCAGCACTGACTGAACTTAGAACAGATATCCTTGAGATTTTTGAAAGGAACAACAACCAGTTTGTTGACGCAAGATATCATCACGAGCGAAACAGCATCTCCTCCAGACATCAAGAATTGCTTCAGGCTGCTGAAATTCTTTCAAGATTTGTAGCAGAGAGATACTCAAACGAAACCCCGGGTGCCACTGACAGCCCCGATGGCGGAAGCATGGGTGGCCCTGGCAACTCGTTGCCAGGGCGCGGAGCGCAATAGGTTTTGGAAGCGTTCCAAGGTTGGCAGCGGCTATCCTATTGAAACGGAGTTAAAACCTATTGTCCAACGGAGCTCGGCAACAAGTTGCCGGGGCCACCCGCGGAACCACCCAACCTGATGGCTTCAGACCATGTCGGCCTTGCGTAGAGCCGAAAGCACCGCCTCCGCAAGAGCTTGATTCATTCCCGGAAGCGAGGCGACGTCGTCAAGGCTGGCGGCGGAAAGGCGCTTCACGCTTCCGAAATGTTTCAACAAGGCCTTTTTCCGCTTTTCGCCGATTCCGGCAATATCGTCCAGGGCCGAGCGCCGGGTTTCGGCGGCCCGGCTCCTGCGGTGCCCGCTTATGGCAAAGCGGTGGGCCTCGTCCCGCACCCGCTCCAATAAAAGCAGCAAGTCCGCGTCGCGGCCGAAGGTGAGCGGATTGGCCTGGCCCGGAAGGTAGATTTTATCCGCGGTCTCGCCTCGCTTTTCGTCCTTCTTGGCGATTCCCGCCACCTGGAAGCGCCCGCCAAGCCCCAGCTCCCCCAGCGCCGTCATCGCCATTGAAAGCTGCCCGCGCCCGCCGTCCACCAGCAGGAGATCGGGTGCTATGTCCTTTTCCTTTCCCGTGAACCTGCGGGTTATGACCTCCTTCATGGATGCGTAGTCGTCGGGGCCGCTCACGGAGCGGATGTTGAAGCGGCGGTAGCCGCCCTTTTCGGGCCGGGTGCCGGAAAAAACCACCATGGATGCTACGGTCTTGACGCCTCCGGTATGGGAGATGTCGAAGCACTCAATGCGCTTTGGGAGCCGCTCCATCCGGAGGCGCTTCTGGAGCCGCGAGAGGAGCCGCGCCTCCTCCTGCGCGCCTGACTCGTGCCTCGTAAGCGCCTCTTCCGCGTTGGCGCGGGCGATGGCCAAAAGCCGCGCCTTTTCGCCCCGCTGGGGAGCCATGATTGCGACCTTGTCGCCCCGAAGATCGGAAAGCCACTCCGAAATGGCCTCCGCGTCCTCGATTTCAACCGGCACGAGAATTTCCTTGGGGATGAATACGTCGCCCGCGTAGTAGCGGCTGATGAAGGAGGCCAGCGCCTCGCCCGCGCCGCCCATTATCTCGGAAAATCCCTGGCTCCGGCTGCCGGTCAGGACCCCGCCCCTTATAAAGAGGATCGCCACCATCATGAGCCCGGGCTTGACGGCAACCCCGAAGACGTCGCGGTCCACGAAATCCGGGTTCACCACCGACTGCTTCTCGACGGTTTGTTCCAGCGCGAACATGCGGTCCCTTAGCATGGCCGCCAGCTCGAAATCCTCGTTTTCGGCGGCCTCCTGCATCTGCCGCCTGACCTCGCTTATGAGGTCGCTGGTTCTGCCCTTTAAAAACATCACCACCTGGTCCACCATCTTGCGGTAAAGGGCCGGGTCCACGTCCTTGCAGCATGGGCCCAGGCAGCGGCCCATCTGGTAATTGATGCAGGGGCGGCTTCGTTTCGGGGGGGTATCGCCCTTGCAAAGGCGCAGGGGGAAGGTTTTTTTTAAAAGCCACAGGGTTTCCCGCGCTGCCCCGGCCGCCGCGTATGGCCCGAAGTAGAGCGCGCCGTCGCGTTTCACCTTGCGCACCACCTCTATCCGCGGAAAGGGCGTCGTAACGTTGATCCGAAGCGAGGGGTAGAGCTTGCCGTCCTTAAGCTGAATGTTGTAGCGGGGCTTGTGCTTCTTGACGAGGATGTCCTCCAGGATCACGGCCTCCTTTTCCGAGGCCGTCACGATTGTGTCGAAGTAAGCGATCTTGGAGGAAAGCGTTGCGGTCTTGAAGTCGCGGCGGGTTTTCAGGAAATAGCTCGAAACCCGGCGCTTTAAGTTGACGGCCTTTCCCACGTAGATCACCACACCCCCTTCGTCCTTCATGAGATAGACGCCTGGGCCCGTGGTTAGCCGCCTCAGATTTTCCTTAATGTCTTCCATTTCTTACATGCGGGCGTTCTAACCCAGGAATTCGCTGAAGGTGGTCTTTATCCCCTTGATCTCGTCCCTCAATTTCGCGGCGCGCTCGAAGGCCATCTCGCGGGCCGCGGCGCGCATCTCCTTTTCGAGCCTCGCCACGAGCCGCGCCACGTCCTCGGGGCCGCCGAGTTTGTTCACGGGCTCGGGGGTCTTGGGCACGGTGACGTAGTCGGCCTCGTAAACCGATGCGAAAACCGCGCCTATATCCTTTTTGATGGACTCGGGGGTTATGCCGTGCTCCTTGTTGTAGGCGGCCTGGAGCCCGTGGCGGCGCTCGGTCTCGCTCATGGCCCGCTTCATGGAGTCGGTTACTTTATCCGCGTAGAGGATGACCTTCCCGGCCACGTTCCGGGCCGCGCGGCCGGTGGTCTGGATGAGGCTTCGCTCGCTTCTGAGGAACCCCTCCTTGTCGGCGTCCAGGATCGCCACCAGCGACACCTCCGGGATGTCCAGGCCCTCGCGGAGAAGGTTGATGCCCACCAATACGTCGAAGCTTCCCATGCGAAGCTCGCGGATTATCTCCATGCGGGTTAAGGTGTCGATGTCCGAATGCAGGTAGCGGACCCGGACGTCCAGGCCCTCGTAGTACTCGGTGAGATCCTCGGCGCTGCGTTTGGTGAGGGTCGTCACCAGCACCCGCTCGCCCGCCGCGGCCCGCAGGCGGATCTCCTCCAATAGGTCGTCCACCTGGTTTCCGGCGGGCCGGACCTCGATTTCAGGGTCCATTAGGCCCGTGGGGCGCACGATCTGCTCCACCACGGCTTGCGCCCGCTCCATCTCCCAGGCCGCCGGCGTTGCCGAGACCAGGACCGTC
>JAKAGN010000274.1 GCA_021815525.1 Deltaproteobacteria bacterium | reverse complement strand
CGAAGCCTTCGGCATTTCCCTTCTCGAGGGGGCGATGGCAGGAAAGGCCCTCATCTCCAGCGAAATAGGCACCGGCACTTCATTCATCAACGTGGATGGGGAGACCGGCCTCGTCATAGACGCGGGATCCGCCGACGCTCTCCGATCGGCCATGAAAAAGCTTTGGGATGACGAGGCCCTGGCCGCGCGGATGGGCGCCGCGGGCCGCTCGCGCTATGAAAGACTCTTCAGCGCCGAAAAGATGGGCGCCGCCTACGAGGGCGTGTATCGAAAGATCGTCACAACTGAAAGAAAGGCCAAGCCGTGACCAACATAGTCCTCATGTACCCTGGATTGCTCGTTGAAGAATATCTATGATGATTTATGGGCTCCTTGTCGATTCGGATATCATACTTGATGTGGCAACGGGGCGCCAGCCATTTGTAGAATCGAGCCGGGCTTCATTAGCGGCCATCGAGAATTGAAATGCCATAGGCGTGGCATCGGCGCATAGTATTACAAATATATTTCTGTTGTCAGTGTTGATCATGAAGATATCCTTCGCGCTATTCAGGGGGGGGGGCTGTCGACCATTATGCTGACTATTTTTCACAATGGAGGGTGCTTTTAAAATGCGGAATACTATTGGCGTGAGAGCGAGGAGGGCGTCGGCTCTTCTCGCTCTATTTTTTTTGGCGGCCGGGGCCATGGTGGCGCAGGATGACGGGAAGGGGCTCATGCTCACTATCAGCCCCGACCTCAAGTACGACAGCCAGGCGAGGTATCCGGCTTCCTTCGACCTCGACGCGAGGTTGTTCTATGGTTCGCAGTACTTCGATTTCGTGGGTGAGCTGTCGGCCCACAACGACGGAAAGTACGGGGCCGAGCTCATCGACCTCGGGAACGGCAAGTTCGGCACGATCTACGGCTTCATCGACGAGGCTGGAATCGTGTTGCACGGGAAGGGTATACGTCTTTCCATCGGCCGCTTCCGCGGCCATACCTACAATATCCGGGAGAAGACCTCTCTCGGATGACGTAAAACCGCCCAGGACATGATCCGTGGCCGCGTGGGGGGGCCTTCCGATGCCGACCCTGATACGCGCGAAGCCGCCTCCACCCAATGATTCCATGATGGATTTGAGTCCGTTGTGTCCGGCATGCCCTCCTTTCTCCTTGACTCGGATCCGTCCGAAGGGAAGGTCCATGTCGTCGTGGACCACAAGGACGTCCTCCCCCTTTATCTGGAAAAAATCGGCCATTCTGCCCACCGAGCGGCCGCTTAGGTTCATGTAGGTCAAAGGCTTCACGATCATGACCTCGACGCCCTCTATAAGCCCCTTGCCGAACAAGGCCTCGAACTTCCTGCCGGAAATGACGATGCCGTTTCGGGAGGCGAACTCGTCGGCCACCATGAAGCCCATGTTGTGCCTTGTGGCGCGGTACTCCGGGCCGGGATTTCCCAACCCCACCAGGAGCTTGCGGAGGCGTTCGCCCATGATCCGGAGCCGATCCTACTTGCCGGCCTTTTCCTTGCCGGGCTTGGCCGCCGCCGCGGGCGCGGCCTCGGCCGCGGCCTCCTCGGTCTTCGCCGGGGCCGCGGACTCGGGCGGCACCACGGTGACCACCGTGAAGTTCACGGAGCTGTCGGCGAAGCGGATGCCCTCCGGGAGGCGGATGTCGTGAAGGTGCAGGGCCTCGCCCACGTCGAGGTCCGTGATGTCGATGGAAACCGAGGCCGGAACGTCCGCGGGAAGGCACACCACCGTAAGCTCACGGCGGATCAGGTTCACCATGCCGCCCAGCTCCACGCCCTTGCATTTTCCCGTAAGGGAAACGGGCACCTTCATGTGGATGGCCTTGCCAAGCTCGATTTCCTGGAAATCCGCGTGGATGAAGGCCCGGGACAGGGGGTGCTTCTGAAGCTCCTTGATGATGGCGGGTCGCTCGATGGAAACGCCGCCCGTTATCTTCAGGTTCACGATTACGTGCTCGGCCCCGGCCTTCTTCAGAAGGGTCTCGAAGTCCTTAAGCCCGACGGAAAGGGACAGCGCCTCCTTGCCCTGTCCGTAAAGCACGGCGGGAACGAATCCTTCCCGCCGCAGGGCGCGGCAGGGGTTGTTGCCCAGCCTGTCGCGGGTTACGGCTAAAAGCTCTATTGTTCTCAAGGAAAGTCCTCCCTAAAATGAAATTACGTCAATCAAAAAGTCCGCTCACGGATTCACCTCGATGGCTCCGTATGATGGCCTCCCCCACGAGGCGCGCGATGGAAAGCGCCCGGATCTTGCCGCAGCCCCGCGCCGCGGCCGAAAGGGGGATGGTGTCCGTCACCACGAAGCTTGCGATGGGGGATTCCGCGATGTTGTCTATGGCGGGCCCGGAAAGGACCGGATGGGTCACGTAGGCGTGGACCTCGACGGCGCCCCGCTTCCTGATGGCGTCGGAGGCGAGCTTCAGGGTGCCCGCCGTGTCCGCCATGTCGTCCAGTATTATGGCCACCTTGTCCTTCACGTCGCCGATGACGTTTATGATCTCGGCCTTGTTGGCGTCGCTGCGGCGCTTGTAGATGATGGCCAGATCGCTCATGAGGCGCTTGGCGTAGGCGCGGGCCCGCTCCACGCCGCCGGCGTCGGGGGAGACGATGACGAGGTCCTTGCCCACGAAGCGCTCCCTTATGTCCTGGACGAAGACGGGGGCCGCGAAGAGGTTGTCCACGGGGATGTTGAAGAAGCCCTGTATCTGGCCGGAGTGGAGATCGGTGGTGATGACGCGCTGGGCGCCGGCCACGGTCAAAAGGTCGGCGACAAGCTTTCCCGAGATGGGCACCCGGGGCTTCACCTTGCGGTCCTGCCGGGCGTAGCCGTAGTATGGGATGACCGCCGTGATCCTCTTGGCCGAGGCGCGCTTCAAGGCGTCCAGCATGAGGAGAAGCTCCATCAGGGAGTCGTTCACCGGCGGGCAGGTGCTTTGCACCACGAAGACGTCCTTGCCGCGGACGTTCTCCACTATTTCAACGCGGGTTTCGCCGTCCGAGAATATCTTGACGAGGGAGGCGCCCAGGGGACGCTTCAGGTAGGTGCAGATGTCGTGGGCCAGGGCCGAACTCGCGTTCCCCGAAAAGATCACAAGGTCGTTTGCTGTCGAGTCCAATTCGTTTCCACCTTTGATATGCCGCAAAAGCCCGGGCTGGGGCGGGAGGATTCGAACCTCCGAATGCGGGAACCAAAATCCCGTGTCTTGCCGCTTGACGACGCCCCAATGCGATCCGCGGCCCGAAACGCGCCCCTTTTCACGAAAGGATGCGCGTAAGGAAAACCGTCCACGACGGGTGCGCCCCCAAAAGGGCCTCCCGCGCGGCGCGGGCCTTTCCGGCGTCGTCGAAAAGGCCGAAAACGGCGCTTCCCGAGCCCGTCATGAGGGCCCCCAAGGCGCCCGACCCCGCCACGGCCGCGATTACGCCGTAAAGCTCCGGCCGGACCTCGCAAGCCGGGGCGGTGAGATCGTTCGAAAGAAGGGCGGAAAGGCGCGTGGGCCCCGTTTCAACCCGGGCCCCGCCGTCCGGTCCATCCTTCAAAACACGCAACCTATGAATTTTTCCAGGCCTTGTCAACGTGAATTTATATCGTCCATAGACTTCGGCGGTGGAGAGTGGAAAGCCGGGATGGACAAGGACCACGAAGTAGGGCCGCACCCCCGAGACGGGCGTGAGTATCTCGCCTATGCCGCGGGCCAGGGCCGGGCGGCCCAGGAGAAAGAAGGGAACGTCCGCTCCCAGGCTTGAGGCCATGCGGAAAAGGGCCTCATCGGGCAAGGCCTTCCCGTAAACGCGGTTCAAGAGCGAAAGCACGGCGGCCGCGTCTGAGCTGCCGCCCCCCAGGCCCGCGCCGGGCGGTATCGCCTTCTCGATCCTGATGAAAATATCCCCGCCCCCTGCCCTTTCCCGGAAAAACAGCCGGGCGGCGCGCACGGCAAGGTTCGAGGCGTCCTCCGGCACACCGGGGAAGGGGCAGGACACCGTGATCCCCGAGCCCGGCTCGCCCGCAAAAAGGCTCACCTCGTCGCAAAGCGTAAGGGGGGCCATCAGGCTTTCGATCTCGTGATAGCCGTCCGGCCGCTTTCCCGTGATGGTAAGGCTCAAGTTGATCTTGGCGTGCGCACTTGCGCTTCCGAGAAAACCGGTATCCCTGCCCATGATTCCTTCCGCGCCGCCTTGGGTCGAAAAAAGGCCGCCGTTTCTTGGCGTTCAAAAGCTTCACGCTTTAATGACGATATAATTTAAGTGGTTAAGCATCATGCGTTCAAAAAATGAACGCTTCGGCCCGTATAATCCTTCCTTCTTCCCGGAGCGTTCATTTTTTGAACGCTTAAAGCATAACCAGCTTTAATTTATGTATTTTTGCACCATCACGGTTCGTTGGGTGGCCCCGGCAACTCGTTGCCGGGGTCCGAAGGACAAGAGGTCTTTGATCTGCATTGTTTCCAATATGTTAGCAAAGGACCTCTTGCGCTACGCGCCCCGGCAACTCGTTGCCGGGGCCACCCGAGAATCAACCGCTACGACTTTTTGACATGGCTGCAACCGTAGACATAATAAAAAAAATTGCTCTAGGTCATAACCAGTTTGATTTATACATTTTATTCTGGCATTCCACCTTTTGAGCCCGCTTTCTGCCTGCCTCGGCCCGTCTTCCGCAGC
>JAKAGN010000273.1 GCA_021815525.1 Deltaproteobacteria bacterium | reverse complement strand
GGCGTCGGCGGTGGAGCCCGCGAAGCCCGCCAGCACGCGGTCGTTGTAGATCTTGCGCACCTTTTTCGCGCCGTGCTTCACCACCGTCGCGCCGAGCGTCACCTGCCCGTCGCCCGCCATGACGGTCTTGCCCTTGTGGCGCACGGCCAGGACCGTGGTGGAGCGGATGGGGGGCGTCTCAGTCTTTCGGCTTTTCATTTTCCGCTTCCTTCCTGCGCCTTCTTGCCCTTGGGTGCGCCTTGTCGTAGGCCTCGGAGAGGCGCGCCATGCTGACGTGGGTGTAGATGCCGGTGGTGGAGAGGCTGGCGTGGCCCAGAAGCTCCTGGACCGAGCGCAGGTCAGCGCCGCCGTCCAGCATGTGGGTGGCGAAGCTGTGACGGAGCCCGTGGGGCGAGATGGGCTTTTGGAGCCCTACGGCCCGCACGATCTCCTCCAGAAACCGGGCCACGGAGCGGGTGGTGAGGCGTCCGCCCTTAAGGTTCAGGAACACGGCCTCCGGGTCGCGGCCGGTGGGGTCGCAGCCGTCCAGGGCTTCGCGGTACTTGCGGATGGCGGAAAGGGCGGTGGCGCCGATGGGGACCACCCGCTCCTTGCCGCCCTTTCCCAGTACCTTGACAAGGCCATTATCGAAATCGATGTCTTTCAAATCCATGCCCGAAAGCTCAGCCACGCGGATGCCGGTGGAGTAGAGGGTCTCGTAGAGGGCCTGGTTACGGAGGGCCTTTATGCCCGTGCCCTTAAGGGAATCCAGGAGCCCGGCGGCCTCGTCCACCGTAAGGTGTCGGGCGGTGGTCTTGCGCCGCTTTGGGCTCTGCACGGCTTTCGCCGGGTTGGTTTCGGCTAGCCCCCGCTTTTCGAGGTAGGTGTAGAAGGTCCGAAGCGCGGAGAGCTTGCGGCCCATGCTGCTTTTCTCGTCACCCTTTCGGTGAAGAAGCGCCAGGAAGGCCCGGATGGTCCAGGGGTCGGGCGCTGGCAGCGGAAGCGGCGGCAAGGCTCCGCCCTCGTCCCCGCCTTCGCCCGGGGCCGTTTCGCACGCATCTCCGGCCGTGAAGGAGAGAAACTCCAGTAGATCGGCGCGGTAGGCCCGCCGGGTCGCCTCCGAAAGGCCCCTTTCGGCCAGGTAGTCCAGGAAGTCGAGGACTATCCGATTGGCGTCGAGGCTTTCCTTCATGGTCTTTTGACGCACTCGGAAAGTTCCTCCCAGCTTCCCACCTCCAGGAAGGGATGGGGGCTCCGGTTCCACGGCTGCCGGAAGACTATGGGCCGGATTCCGGCTTCGTTCAAGGCGAAGCAGGTTTCCAGGCGGTCCTCCACGAACCAGCTTTTTCCGGCGGAGAGAAGCACCTCCGTCTTGGCCGAAAAGCTTCCCGTGGCGAAGACCTTGATGCGCTCCGGCGCAACCGGGATGTGGGCCCGGAGCCACTCGCCTATGAGGCGGCCGTCGGGCCGGGCGGTAACGAATGTAAGGCCCGCGCCGGCCTCCGCCATGCGGGAAAGGACCGCAACCGAGCCCTGGATGGGCTTCAAGGGGGCCCAGTGGCTCATGTCCAGAAGCTCCTCCACGATGGCGTCGATGACGGTTTCCGGGATGGGCAGGCACTCTGCGAGCATGTAGGTGGTGATGTCCTCCTTGGAAATGCCCGTTATCCGGAAGCGGTCCCGGGCGATTTCCAGGAAGAGGGACATGGTGTCCGCCACCACGCCGTCGATGTCGAAGGCGATGCTGTCGGGTTGGATGCCGGACACGTTCGTTCCCTTTCGACCCGCCCCGCCGGCCGCGGTCCCGGTTTTCCCGGGCGGCCCGGCGGGGCGCGGAGCTTTACGGCGGAAGAGGCGTTTTAAAAAGGTCTGAAGTCAAGCCTGAATGGAAATGATGAAAAAAAGGCGCGCGACAGGCCAAAGATCAATGAGGGCCTGTCCGCCGCGTCCTTTGCCAAGACGGAAGCGCGCCATGACGGTACGTGACTGGCCTGATCTTTAAGGGACTTGGAAAAATTCAAAATACCGTTTTGGGCCAAAGGCTGGATTCCGGCTTTCGCCGGAATGACGAATATTCCGTCCCCCGTCGAAAGCCGGGGTCCAGTAGTTTTTTCCCATCGCCAAGTAACGGTATTTGTATATTTTCTAAGTACCTAAGCGCAACGTCAGGGTATCGAGTTTTCAGGCAGGCCGTCAGCTCCGGGTCTTCTTCTTGAGCCGGCTGATTCTGCGGCGGAGGATGGCGGCCTTGGCGGGATCCTCGACGGCTTCCTTCTTCTTCTTGAGGTCTCTGATCTTGGCCTTTACCTCGCGGACCGAGGAGTCCGGCTTGGGGGTGTCGTCCTTGATGCCCTTGACCTCCTTGATGGCGGCCAGAAGCTCGATCTTGTTCATTGCGTGAACGCCCGCGATGTTGCCCAGGGATTTTCCCAGGTCGCGCAGCTCCTTGGCGGTCATCTTGTCGAGGGGTTTTTCCTTTTCTTCCTTTTTCTTGCCTGCCATTGCGGCCGCTCCTTGTGCTGTTCAGGTTTGGTGTTAAAGGTTTGGGGGAAGGAGCCCTTCCCGGGTCTATCTCTATGTTTGCCATTTTCGGGCCGGGCTGCGCCCGAAATAAAAATTTTTAACCGCAAGCCCAAAACTTGTCAATGCCGGCGGCGGATTTTTCAGGCCCCCTCCCCCTCGGTTCCGGGCCCGCGCTTGCGGCCGCCGGCGTAGGATTCCAGAAGCGGCCCGAAAATTTCGACCGGAAGCGGAAAGATGGTGGTTGTAGCGCGTTCCGAGCCCATCTCGCCGATGGCCTCGATGTACCGGAGCGCCAGCGCCCCCGGCTCCCGGCGGATGATGGCCGCGGCTTCGGCCAGGCGCCCGGCGGCCTCGTACTCGGCATCGGCCGCTATGACCCGCCCCCTGCGCTCGCGCTCGGCTTGAGCCTCGCGGGCCAGGGCCTTTTTCATTTCGGGCGGAAGCTCGATCCTGGAAATCTCCACGGCCGTAACCTTTATGCCCCATAGCCCGGCCCGCAGGTCCAGGGCTTCCTGTATCTTCTCGTTCAGCACCTCGCGGCCCGCGAGAAGCTCGTCCAGGACAACCTCTCCGCAGACGCCCCGAAGGCTGGTGCTGGCCAGGCGGGAGACGGCGGAAAGGTAGTCGGCGACCTCGATCACGGCCCTCACCGGATCCGTCACCCGGAAGAAGACCACGGCCTCCACGTGGGCCGAGACATTGTCCCGGGTCACCACGTCCTGGGGCGGAACGTCCAGGGTGACGAGCCGAAGGCTTACCCGCGCCATGCGGTCGAGGCCCGGCACCAGGATCAAAAGCCCCGGCCCCTTGGCCGCCATCACGCGCCCAAGCCGGAAGACCACGGCCCGCTCGTATTCCCTGACCGTCTTGACCGAGGCCAGGAAAAAAAGAAGAATGAGAAAAGCCGCCGGAATCAGGCCCAGGATCATTCAAGGCCTCCCTTGGGGAAAAATTTTTTCGGGTCGATCGGTGTTAACATCCTGTTGAAAAAGGCTGGAAATGAAGCCTGTCGAAAAACGATGAGTTTCAAGGCGCGTGAAAAGCCAATGAGGGAGCGTGCTTTTCGTACGTGACCGAAATTGGCTTTGAAACGCAACACAGAAAATCGCGTTTTTCGACAGGCTGATAAGGATCAACGGATGGTCACCCTCAGGTACAGGTCGCCCCTGCCGTTGTCGTGGCTCATGCGGCCCAGGCCCGGATAATGAAGGAGCGTTCCATCCTCCACCCCGGCCGGGACCGTCACCGTAACCATGCGCTGGCGGATTCCCAGGGGGACGTTTAGGATCTTGGTGACGCCTTCGGCGGCCTCCCGCCGGGTGAGGGACAGGGCGCCGTAAACGTCGGCCTCGTCCTGCCCGGGGTCCGGCCGCAGCACCTGGAGGCGCGGGGTGGAGTCCTTCCGGGTCACCCGCGAAATCCGGCGGGATACCCCGGTCCTCGGGACCTTGGGGGCGATGGCCAAAAGCGCCATGCCGGCCACGAAGCCGCCCACGTGGGCCCACCAGGCTATGCCCGCGCCGCCTCCGGAATCGCCCGCGGCTCCCCAGAACTGGAGAAAAAACCAGAAGCCCAGAAAAAACACCGCGGGGATTTCCACGAAGTATGGGATGATGATAATGGGAATGAGGGTCAAGACCCGGGCCGTGGGGTAAAGGAGAAAGTAGGCCCCCATGACCCCGGCGATGGCGCCGCTGGCCCCTATGGCGGGGTAGTGGGAGTGGGCGTTGAAGTAAAGGTGCGTGAAGCCCGAGGCCAGCCCGCACAGGAAGTAGAACACGATGTAGCGCGCGTGGCCCAGGCGGTCCTCCACGTTGTCCCCGAAGATGTGCAAAAACCACATGTTTCCAAGGAGGTGCCAGAAGTTGGCGTGGAGGAACATGAAGGAGACGAAGGGGAAAAGCTGGACCCAAAGAGGCAGCTCCGCCCAGACTTCCGGCGTGGTGTAGCGGGCCGGCACGAGCCCGTAGGCCATGGCGAAGTCGTCGGCCTCGGGGCCGCCAGGCTGCACCATGAAGTATACGTAGACGTTGGCGAGTATTATGAGGGTGTTGACCAGGGGGTAATGCCGCGAGGTTATGGTGTCTCGGATGGGAATCATGGATTCTTCCTTACCATGAGTTCCGGAAAAATGGGAGCACGAAAACCGGCCCGATGCGGCGGTCTCGCAATCC
>JAKAGN010000272.1 GCA_021815525.1 Deltaproteobacteria bacterium | reverse complement strand
TTTTCATGACCTTCCCGCTTCCTTCACGTTGAGGTCCTCCATCATGCGGTTTAGCTCGTAACGGATTTTTTCTATCTCGATTCCCACCAGAAGCCTTCTTTTCCTGTCGTCCGCGGCCGAAAGCTCCTCGCGGGTGAGGTCCGGTTCGTAGCGGCGGCAGGATACCACGAAGCGCCGGATGCGCCGGATGGGCCCGAGGGGTATGTAAACCCCCCGGAGCCCGCCGGTGAAGGGCACCGTTAGGCCGAAGGGAAGGTTCAGCTTCAGGTGCCAGGCCTCGCCCCCGCGGTGGGCCAGGAGGCAGACCGGGGCGCCTGCAAGGATCGCAGCCGCCACCATGCCGCCGTTGTCGAAGGGCCCCACGGGTTCAGACCAGGAAAAATGGCAGTGGATGCCCTCCGGCCCGGTCCCGGTGATGTCCATGCGGCCGTCCTTCAGGCGCTCCACGAGGCCCTCCAAGTCGTACACGTCGGTGGGTGTCCCTATGCGCCCGAAAAGGGCCTTCATGCCCGGAAAGCGCATGAGCATGGGATGGGGATAGAAGCCGGCCACCAGGTCCGTTAGGCCGCGGTCCTTGTAGAGCTTGGCGAGGATCAGGATCATGGGGGTGGGGGCGAAAAGCGGGCCGTGGGCGGCGATGAACACCAGGGGCCGGCCCTCGTCGGGAAGAGCGGCCTCCGGGTTTTCGATCTCCCAATCCTTTACGGCGAGTTTCAGGAGCCGGTCCACATAGGGGGCGAGCTTCTTCAAGCTCATGCCCTCGCCCACGGCTCCTTCCCAGGGTTTTGTCCCACTGTCCACGATTTTCCTCCCATTAATTTGCTTGCGGTGATTCTTGGGGGAAGCGGCTAGCCATTGCCATGAGATATATTTCATGATTGAAGGATTGATGCAAGGTTTTGATGGCCGGACCCGCAGGGCCGGGTTCCGCCGGGAAGGAAGAAACGCCATGATGGACCAGTTGTTGAGCGGGGTGCTCCTGGGCCTTTCGGCCGGGCTTTCGCCCGGGCCGCTCACGAGCCTCGTCGTCGAAAAATCCCTTCGCCACGGCTTCCGCGAGGGCTTCATGGTGGCCCTGGCCCCCCTTCTGACGGACCTTCCCATAGTGGCGGCCGCGATTTTTGTCCTCTCCCGCGCGGGCGCAGCCAACGGCGTGCTTCCCGCCGTTTCGCTCGCTGGCGCGGTTTTTTTGGCGTTCCTGGGCATCAAAAGCATGGCCTTCTCGGGCGTTGCCGGCGAAGCCGGAACGGAAAACCCTCCCCGCTCGCTGCGCCAGGGAGCCTTGGCCAACTTCTTAAACCCCAACCCCTACCTCTTCTGGGCCACCGTGGGAGCCCCAACCATCGTCTCGGCCTACGCCGAAAGCATGGGCTCGGCCGTCGCCTTCGCCGCTTCCTTCTACGCCTTGCTGGTGGGGGTCAAGACACTCATGGCCTTTCTGTCGGCAAGGAGCCGGAGCTTCATTTCCGGCCGCGGATACGTGTGGACCATCAGGGCCCTGGGGCTGAGCCTCATCGTCTTCGCGGCCGTATTCCTGCGCTCCGGGCTGCGCGGCTTCGGCCTTCTGTGAAGCGGCTTGATTTCCCTCACCGGTAAGGTTATCCTTCAAAGCTGCGGATTGTCCCGCGGGACGCCACGGCCGGGGGCGGACTCCGCCGACGCGCGCCGGCGGAGTCCGGGCCGTCGTCACATGAAACTCGCAACATCGGGTTGAAACATGAAAAAAGTTGTCCCCTGCCTCTGCATGCTCCTCGCCATCGCATCCCTTGCCTGCGAAAAAGACGCGAAAGCCAATAAAAAGCCAAAAGAAAAACCGCCCGTGGCCGTGTCCGCGGCCCTTGCCGTCCAGAGGGAGGTCCCGGTCCGCATCACCTCAATCGGCACGGTGGAGGCCCTTTCCACTGTGTCCGTAAGCTCGCGGGTGGAGGGGGCCATCGAGTCCGCCCACTTTTCGGAGGGCCAGGACGTCAGGAAGGGCCAGCTTCTCTTCACCATAGACCGGAGGCCTTTTGCGGCGGTCCTCGAGGGCGCCCAGGCAAACCTGCAAAAGGACCTGGCCCTTCTCGACGAGTACCGGAAGGAGAGGGACCGGGCCGAAACCATTTACAAGCAGGACCTCATAAGCCGCCAGGACTACGACCAGGCCGTCACCAAGGCGGCGTCCCAAAAAGCCGTGATAGCCGCGGACCAGGCCGCAGTGGACGCGGCGCGGCTCACGCTGGGCTACTGCGAGATACGGGCCCCCCTTTCGGGCCGCACCGGGCCCCTGCTGGTGAACCCCGGCAACGTGGTGAAGGCCGATCCGGCAAGCGCCCTCGTGGTTATTCGCCAGGTACAGCCCATAAACGTACGCTTCTCGGTCCCCCAGAAGGATCTCATGGCGGTGCGGCAGGCCCGCGCCCGGAATACCCTTGTGGTAAGGGCCAAGCTCCCCGGCCCCAACAGCGGGGATGCGGCCAACGGCGGGCTCATGGAGAGCGGAACGCTATCCTTCCTGGACAGCCAGGTGGACGCCGCGACAGGCGCAGTGATGCTGAAGGCCCTCTTCCCCAACGGCCAAAAAATATTGTGGCCGGGCCAGTTCGTCGAGGTGGGCCTGGATCTTTCCACCCGCTCGGCCCTCCTGGTGCCGGCCCAGGCCGTGCAGACCGGACCGGACGGCCCCTTCGTCTTCGTGGTGACCGCCAAAAAGACGGCATCCGTCCGGACGGTAAGCCCGGGCGAGACCCTGGGCGACGACATGGTGATCTTAAACGGGCTTGAGCCCGGCGAAATGGTGGTGACCGCCGGGCATCTCCTGCTCACACCCGGCGCCAAGGTGGAGGTGGTTCAGGATTCCCCCTCCCCCGGAAATGACAAGGGCAAGGCAGGGCCCGCGGGCGCGGGACCGGCTTCGGGAAAGGCCCAGGGCGAGGACCCCACCCGGTCGGGCGGCCGGTCTTAAAGCGGGCGGGCATTTCGCCTACAGCATCCCATTTGCATGCCACCGCCCGTTCCGCGCGGCGTCACGCCATTCTTCGAGGGCACCTCAATGAGTCCCACCGAGCTTTTCATAAAACGGCCGGTCATGACCACGCTTTTGAGCGTCGGCATGCTCCTTTTCGGCGTCATGGGCTACATTTTCCTGCCCACCAGCAACCTGCCCTCCATCGATTACCCCACCATCCAGGTAACCGCCTCTCTTCCGGGGGCCAGCCCCGACACCATGTCCGCGTCCGTAGCGACGCCCCTCGAAAAGCAGTTCTCCGGCATCGACGGGCTTTCCTCCATGAGTTCCGTGAACATCCTGGGGCAAACCACCATCACGCTGCAGTTCGCCCTTTCCCGGACCATCGACGACGCGGCCCTGGACGTTCAATCCGCCATTGCGGCCACGAAGCTTCCCAGCGGCATGCCACAGCCGCCCACCTACAAAAAGATCAACCCGACGGCGAGCCCCATCTTCTACATCGCCATGACCTCCGAGTCCCTGCCTCTCCGGACCGTGAACGACTACGCCCAGACCTTCGTGGCCCGCAGGCTCTCCATGATAAAGGACGTGGCCCAGGTCCAGATATACGGCGAGCAGAAGTTCGCGGTGCGCGTCCAGCTTTCCCCCAAGGCCCTGGCCGCAACCGGCATAGGGGTGAACGACGTGGTGGCGGCCGTGAACTCGGCCAACACCAATTTGCCCTCCGGAAACCTGGACGGCCGCTCGGCGAACCTCACCCTGAAGGCCGAGGGACAGCTCATGCGGGCCAGGTTCTACAAGCCCGTCATCGTGGCCTATCGGAACGGAAACCCCGTGAGGATAGGGGACCTGGGCTCCGTGGTGGACTCGGTGGAGCAGACGAAGACCGGCACCTTCTGGAACGGCCGCCAGATCATCATGCTGGCCATACAGCCCCAGCCCGGCGCCAACACCATCGAGGTGGTGAACGCCATACGGAAGACCCTTCCCCAGATCCGCGAGCAGATTCCGGCTGCGGTTGCGCTGCACATAATCTACGACCGCAGCCAGACCATCAGGGAATCGGTCCAGGACGTGAAGTTCACGCTCTTTCTCGCCATCGCGCTCGTGGTGCTCGTGGTTTTCGTGTTCTTAAAAAACATCTCCGCCACCGTCATAACGAGCCTTGCGCTTCCAATGTCCCTCGTCACCACCTTCGCGGTGATGTATGCCTTGAATTACAGCATAGACGCCCTCTCCCTCATGGCCTTGACGCTCGCGGTGGGCTTCGTGGTGGATGACGCCATCGTCATGCTGGAAAACATCGTGCGCCACATGGAGATGGGTAAAAAGCCCTACGACGCGGCCGTGGACGGCGCGAGAGAGATAGGCTTCACCATCATCTCCATGACCCTCTCCCTTTGCGTGGTGTTTCTGCCGGTGGTGCTCATGAGCGGCATGGTGGGACGGATACTGAACGAGTTCGCCGTCACCATCACCATGGCCATACTGGTTTCCGGGGCCGTGTCCCTTTCCCTTACCCCCATGCTGGCGAGCCGTTTCCTGCGGCACGTGGTCCCGGCCGGAGGACACGCGGGGCCGAAAAAGCTCGGAATCTTCGCACGGGCCTACGACAGGCTGCTGGTGCTGGCGCTCCGGCACAAGTTCGTGACGGTCCTCGTCTTCTTCGCCACCCTGTGGGGGAGCTACCATCTCTTCACAATCTCCCCCAAGGGCTTCATACCCTCG
>JAKAGN010000271.1 GCA_021815525.1 Deltaproteobacteria bacterium | reverse complement strand
TCGCACCTAACCAAGCAGTACGGCCGGGTGACCGCCGTGGACGACTTGAACCTCACCGTGGCCGAGGGCGAGATATTCGGCTTCATAGGCCCCAACGGCGCCGGAAAGACCACCACCATCAAAATGATGGGGGGCTTGATCGCCCCCACCTCCGGAAGCGTAAGCGTGGGCGGCTTCGGCATGGCCAGGGACCCGGAGCGGGCCAAGCGCATGATAGGTTTCATACCGGACAGGCCCTTTCTCTACGACAAGCTCTCGGGCATGGAGTTTCTGCGCTTCACGGCGGACCTCTACGGCGCGGGCGACGACGGCTTCGCGGACCGGGCGGTGAGACTTTTGAAGCTTTTCTCCCTCTACGACTGGGGGAACGAGCTAATCGAGAGCTACTCCCACGGCATGAAGCAGCGGCTCATCATGTGCGCGGCCCTGGTCCACGAGCCCAGGGTGCTGGTTGTGGACGAGCCCATGGTGGGGCTCGACCCCCGGGGCATCCGGCTCGTCAAGGACCTCCTGCGCTCGCTCGCGGACAAGGGCGTCACCATATTCCTTTCCACCCACACCCTGGAGGTGGCCCAGAACCTTTGCGACAGGATCGGCATAATCCACAAGGGCCGGGTCATAGCAATGGGCACCACCACCGACTTGAAGCGCATGGCCAACGTCCCGGAGCAGGACCTGGAGGCCGTGTTCCTCCGCCTGACCGAGGAGGGAAGCGTGGGAGAAATCGCGCCGTGAGAAACAAGGTGGCATACCTCCTGCGCCCGAGGCGCATCGCGCTCGTAAGGGCGGCCTTTTCCAGCGCCGATCCCGCCGAGCGCGGCAAGCTTTGGATCTTCGCCTTCCTGGGGCTTTCGTTCTGGATCGGCATCTACGCCGGGGTGCACCTGGTTTTGGTCTACTTCAACTCGGTGGGGGAGGAGGGCTTCGGGCGGCTTTTGGCCGAGAAGCTCCTGTCCATGCTCTTTCCCACCTTCTTCGCCCTGACGGCCTTTTCGGCCGTTGTGACGACCCTTTCCAAGCTCTACCTGTCCCGGGACCTTTTTTTGGTCCACTCCTACCCCGTGGCCCACGACAAGATATTCCTGGCCCGCTGGATGGAAAGCGTGGCGGACTCCTCCTGGATGATCCTGGTCTACGCCCTGCCGGTATTCGTGTCTTACGGCGTGGTGTACCGCATGGGGCCCTTTTATTACCTCAACATCTTCCTGGTGATGGCGCCCTTCTGCGTGACGGCCTGCGCCCTGGCGGCCGTGGTGGTGCTCCTGGCTGCGGTCGTCCTTCCCGCCAACAGGTTCAGGGGCATCCTGATCTTCTTCGGCCTTGGGCTCTTCCTGCTCCTCTACCTGGGGCTCCGGCTCGTGCGGCCCGAGCGCCTGGTGGACCCGGAAATCTCCGCCTCCCTCATCTCCTACATGGCGTCCATGAAGGCCCCGGCCCGGCCCTGGCTTCCCCCCACCTGGGCCTACGACTCCATGCGGGAGACCCTGGAGGGCCGTATCGGCGCGGCGCTTTTCAACGACGCCCTGGCCTTCTGCGGCGCGGCCCTCGCATCCTTCCTGGCCGTGGGAACCGCGTCCATCGTCTACTTCCGCGGCATGAGCAAGGCCCAGGAAAGCCGGGTGCGCAACCCCGGCCCCTTGAGGCCGGAACGCTGGCGCAAGCGCCGTTCCTTCCTGCTTTCCGGCCAGGTGCGGGCCTTCGTGGTGAAGGAACTCAAGTCCTTCTTCCGGGACAGCACCCAGTGGCCCCAGATTTTTTTGATGGCGGCCCTGGTGGCCATTTACATCTACAACTTCAAGGTGCTGCCCCTGGACAAGGCCCCCATAAAGACGGTCTACCTCCAGAACATCCTAAGCTTCCTCAACATGGGGCTCGCCACCTTCGTCCTCACGGCCCTTTCCGCCCGCTTCGTCTACCCGGCCGTCAGCATGGAGAAGGAGGCCTTCTGGATCGTCTCGGCCGCGCCCGTCAGCATGGCCAAGGTGCTCTGGATCAAGTTCTTCATCTACTTCCCGCCCATGCTGATACTTACCGAGATCCTCGTCATAGTGACCAACCTGCTCTTGAAGGTGACCCCCTTCATGATGGCGGTCTCCACAGCGACGGTCCTTTGCATGGTTCCGGCCGTTATCGCCCTTGGGATAGGCCTAGGGGCGGCCTATCCGGACTTCTCCGCGGAAAACCCCGTGCAGTCCGTCACCTCCTTCGGCGGCCTCCTCTTCATGATCCTTTCGGCCGTCTTCATAGGGGCCGTGATCGTGGTGGAGGCGGGGCCGGTCTACTACGTGGCCCGGGCCGGCTTTTCCGGCCGCGCCGTATCCCTTGCCGAATGGGTGTGGCTCGGAGGCTCCTTTGCCCTGGTGATTCTCCTTTCCGCCCTTGCCGTCATCTGGCCCATGCGTTTCGGCGTCCGCCGCCTGGCCCCGGCCTGATCCGCAACCCTCAAGGCATACCGGATAAAATCAATCATACTACATGTAAACTACCAGGAAGGCTTTCACGCCCGGCAAGTTTTACGGCCGGAAAAGGGCGTAAGTCCTGCATGTGAAGATAATCACCTTGGGGAAAAAAAGTCGGTTTTTCTGTTGCATCGCCATTTCCGGTCTGCTAATAGAATCCATCCCAATCACAGCGCTGCTTCCAGGGCGAAGCGGGCTTCCATTCTTCCGTGTTCGGCCGTACAACAATTTTTAAAGGAAAGGCGAGAAACATGAACAAAGCGGATCTGGTGAACGAAGTGGCCAAGGTGGTGGAAAAGAAAAAGGACGCCCAGGCGGCCGTGGATTGTGTCCTGGCGGCCATCACCGCGGCCCTCAAGAAGAGCGACTCGGTCACGCTGGTGGGTTTCGGGACCTTCAAGGTGGACAAGCGCGCGGCCCGCAAGGGGCGCAACCCCCAGACCGGCGCTCCCCTCAATATCGCAGCGAAGAACATTCCCAAGTTCGTGCCCGGAAAGGCCCTGAAGGATGCGGTGAACTAAGAGCTTATCCATCCGGTGCATGTCCTGCCGCGGCCCTTCCGGCTTCTCCGGGAGGGCCGCGGCTTGTTCGGGCCCCTCGAAAAATCAGGCCCGCGCGGGCGCCGGGCGGCGCGGGCGGAAACGGGAATAGGGTTTTTCAGGTTTTTTTTGAATCCTTGTGCAATTTCGTTTGCAATTGGCCCCGGGCCACACTATATATTTATTTTTTTCAAAGGAGGTGAGGCCATGGGGAAGGTGTTCCGTCAGTCCAGCCGCGAAAGCAAGATACTCTCCCGGATCGAGTCCAACCGGGAGTACCAGCGCCGCCAGGCCCAGCAGCAGATTCCCCATTGCCTGGACGCCCTCGCCAACGCCCTCTCGCAGAAGCTCGTGGAAAATCACCTCGTCGAGACCACCAGCAAGAACTCCCTCGAAGAGGAGTTCCGCGCCGTCCTGGACAAGCTCTCCCGCGCCGACGACTTCGACATAGACTACCAGATATCCCCGGTGCGGCGCCTGGTGCCCAACCCCAACGTCATCAGCCTCTACCTCACGGCCTGGGTCGTGGAAAAGCTCCTCAACCACAAGGACGTGGTGGACATATTCGGCGACGACCTCGACATCTACACCTGCATCCAGCAGCAGGTGGCCCGCTTCCTCCCCTGATCCCGAAGGCTCCGGCCCCGCGGCCGGCGCCCTTCCCGGAGGGCGTCTGACCCATGCGCCCATCCTTCTCACCGCGACAGGTCAGCGAAAACCCCTTCGGCGACCCCGCACTCTTCGTCCCCTTCTCCCTCGAACGACGCGCCCTTCTCTTCGACTGCGGTCGCCTGGACGCGCTTTTCCCCCGCGACGTCCTGAAGGTGAGCCACGTCTTCGTCTCGCACGCCCACATGGACCACTTCATGGGCTTCGACCGGCTCATCCACCTGGCGCTGGGCCGCGAAAAAGACCTTTTCCTCTACGGCCCCGAGGGCTTCATCGAAAACGTCCGGGGAAAGCTCTCCGGCTACCTGTGGAACCTCGTCCACCGCTTCGAGAACCGCTTCACCGTCACGGCCTGCGAGGTGAGCGAAAAAGGCCTCCTTAGGCGCTGCTTCGCCCTCTCCGACGCCTTCCGGCCCGGGCCCGTCGAGCCCGCCGGCCAATTTTCCGGGCTCCTTCTGTCCGAGCCGGCCTTTTCGGTCAGCGCCGCCATCCTGGACCACGGCGCGCCATCCCTGGCCTTCGCCCTGCGGGAACGCTTCCACGTGAACATCAAGGCCGCCGCCCTCCAGTCGCTCGGCCTCGCGCCCGGGCCCTGGCTCGCCCGCTTCAAGGCCGCCCTCTTCGAGGACCGCGACCCCCTCTTTCCCTTCGAGATCGGCCCGGACGAGGGCGGACCCCGCTCCCTCCCCCTGGGCGAACTCGCCCGCCGCATCGCCCGTATCTCGCCGGGCCAGTCCCTGGCCTACGTCACCGACGCCGTCTTCTCCCCCGAAAACGAACGCAAAATTCTTGCCCTCGCCCGCGACGTGGACCACCTCTACATCGAAGCCGCTTTCCTCGACTCCGACCGCCACCAGGCCCGCGAAAAGCTCCACCTCACCGCAGCCCAGGCCGGCCGCCTGGCCCGCAAGGCCAAGGCCCGCGACCTGACCGTCTTCCACTTCTCCCCCCGCTACTCCGACGCCCCCCACCTCCTCCACCAGGAAGCCCTGCGCGCCTTCCGGGGAGAGACGGA
>JAKAGN010000270.1 GCA_021815525.1 Deltaproteobacteria bacterium | reverse complement strand
TTCTTCGCTCTCTTTGGTGAACGCGAAACCCATTTTCCCTCCGACACCCATCTCTGGCAGCCTCTTGGCAAAGGCGCGATTCACAGCCTGGCGAAAAACGATGAGATGCAAGGCGCGTGAAAAACCAATGCAGGGAGCGTATTGCCACCCCAAGGAGTCTTCGACTCCTTGGGGACCCCGGTCCTTACACGTGACCGAAATCGGTTTTTCGCAGCAACATCGCAGATCGCGTTTTTCGCCTTGCTGTTAGCGGTCCAACTCACCGGCGATGACGTTAAGGCTCCCCAGCGTCACCACCGCGTCGGCGATGAAGCTTCCCTCCGCCAGGTACGGGAACGCCGCGTAGTAGTAGAAGCACGGCGGACGCACCTTCACGCGGTACGGCTTGGGCCCGCCGTCGGAAACTATGTAGAAGCCCAGCTCGCCGTTGGCGGCCTCGGTCCATCCGTAGACCTCGCCCGCGGGCGGCCTCATGCCGTGCATGATGTGCTTGAAATGGGCCATCAGGCCCTCGATGGAGCCGTAGACCGCCTGCTTGTCCGGCAGCCTCACCGCGATGTCGTCCACAATGACCGGCCCGCCGGGGATGTCCTTAATGGCCTGCTCGATGATGTGGATGGACTGTTTGATCTCCTCCACACGCACGAAGAAGCGGTCCCAGGTGTCGCCCTTCTCCCCGAGCGGGATGTCGAAGTCGAACTGGTCGTAGCCGTTGTAGGGGCGGGCCTTCCGCACGTCGTACTCCACGCCCGCGGCCCTAAGGTTGGGGCCCGTGAAGCCGTAGGAGATGGCCAGGTCTTTGCCTATGGCCCCCACGTCCCTCACGCGGTCGTTGAATATGCGGTTTTTCTTCAAAAGCGCCATGATGTCGTTCATGGCGGCCCAGACGCCCTTGATGAAGCCCGCGACGTCCGCCTCGAAGCCCTCGTAGATGTCGTTGGAAAGCCCGCCGATCCGCGTGTAGGCGGTGGTGAGGCGCGCGCCGCAGAGCTTGGTGAAGATGTCGTAGGCAAGCTCCCGGGGCCAGAAGGCGTACCAGAAGTTGGTGAAGGCGCCCATGTCCATGGCGTTGACGCCCAGGGCCACCAGGTGGTCGATGATGCGGGATATCTCGTCGATCAAAACCCTTATGCGCTGGGCCCTTGGGGTGGCCTCGATCCCCAGGAGCTTTTCCACGGCCATGGCGTAACAGGTGTTGTTCATGGCGCAGGAGCAGTAGTTCAGGCGATCCGTGTAGGGGATCACGTGCTGGTACGGCACCTGCTCGCTCATGATCTCGAAGCCGCGGTGAAGGTAGCCGATCTCCGGCACCAGCTTCACGATGATCTCGCCGTCCAGAAGCACCTTGGAGCGCAGCGTTCCGTGGGTGGCGGTGTGGGCGGGCCCCAGGTTCACCTCCACGAAGTTCCCGATGCCGTCCGACTGGGCGAGCCCCTCGCGGGAGATCTCGTAGTCCACCGTTTCCCTGAGGATCTGGCGGCCCTGGACCGGGTAGTCCTTGCGGAGCGGATGCCCCACGAAGTCCTCGTGGTTGAGTATGCGCCGAAGGAAGGGATGCCCGGTGAAGACGACCCCATACTGGTCCCAGCACTCGCGCTCGCCCCAGTCGGCCGATTTCCACAGGTCCGAGACCGTGGGGAGGGAAAGATCGCCCTCCGGAACCGGGACCCGTATCAGGATGCGGTGTTTGAATTTAAGGCTGTAGAGGTTGTAGACCACCTCGAAACGGGGATCCCGGCCCAGGTAGTCCACGCCAGCGATGTCCATGAGAAAATCCATGGAAAGGTCCGCCGAGTCCCGGCAGAAGGCCAGTATCTCGCGGATCCGGTCCTTCTTCACCACTATGGGACCTTCCTCGCGCGCCTCATTGACGCCAAGAACCTCATCCGCGAACTTGGCCCGAACGATGTCTATGGGTCTTGCCATGGGCCTTAAAGCTCCACCTTCATGCCGCGCGGGAAGTCGGCGCCGGCCTGGATCTTTTCCTGGAGCCGGATCACCGACCTCAGGATGTTTTCCGGATGGGGCGGGCATCCGGCAACGTAGACGTCCACGGGAATGATCTCGTCGATCCCCTGGACCGTGCAGTAATTGTTGTAGAAGCCGCCCGACGAGGCGCACGCGCCCACGGAGATAACCCACTTGGGATCGCACAGCTGACCGTGGATCTGCTTCAAAACCGGCGCCATCTTGTAGCTGATGGTGCCGGCCACCACCAGAAGGTCGGCCTGGCGGGGCGAGAAGCGCACCAGCTCCGCGCCGTAGCGGGAGATGTCGTAGCGCGACATGAGGACCGACATGTACTCGATGCCGCAGCAGGCCGTTCCGAAGGGATAGGGCCAGAGCGAGTACTTCCGCCCCCAGTCGGCCAGGTAACGGAGCTTCGTGGTGACGAAGGGCTGCCAATGGCTCGGGCCCTTGCCCACGAATTCCTTCACGTCCGCCTTTGCTTGCGAAAGCTTAGTCATGGATGCCGCACTCTTCATCCTTAAAGGTTTCCGGCCTCCTCCCAAAAGCGCTTGAGCCAATGGGATCGGCCGGTTTTATGCTTGCCAGCCTGTCGAAAAACGCGATCTACTGCGTCACGCTTCAAAGCCAATTCCGCCACGTGCTAACAGCACGCTTGCTCATTGGCTTTTCGCGTTCCTTGTATCTCATCGTTTTTCATCAGGCTTTATGTCGCGCCTCTAAAAAAGCCGCCGGTCACTTGCCCTGCGTGCGCGCACGCCGGGCCCAGTCCAGAACGCCCTCTTTCCACATGTAGATCAAGGCCACCACCAGAAGCGCCGTGAAGACGAGCATGGTCCAGAGTATCGGCGCGCCCAGCTCGCGGGCCAGCTTGTGGAAGGAGTTGGCCCAGGGGTAGAGGAGGGCCGTTTCCACGTCGAAGATGAGAAAGGTGAGCGCGATGAGATAAAATCCCACGGTGTAGCGCTGCCGCGCGTTCACCTTGGGGGGGATGCCGCACTCGTAGGTCGTGTACTTGATGGGGTCCGGCTGGTTTTGTCCCTGCATGAAGGACACGAACCACGAAAGGGCCATGAAACCGCCCGAAAGCAACACCCCGAAGCCCAATGCCGCAAGGATGGCAATGTATGCGTCCACCTGAAGCCTCCCTTTTCAAAGTCGCGTGCTTCCTAATACTTCGGAGCCCGACTGTCAAGAAAATTTCCAAAATTTTACAATCCATTCAGGCAGGATTTCGGGTTTGAGGGTTAGCGGCCGTGGCTTGTCCAATTTTGGCTTTATGGGAAGCCTCCTTTGGCGTATGAGGGATGCGGCATGGAAAAAACCTTCCTCATAGTCACCTTGGGCTGCAAGGTGAACCAGTACGAAAGCGACCGCCTGGCCCGCGAGCTAGCGGATATGGGCATGGTTGCCGCAAAGCCCGGAGAGGCCGCGGACTGCGTGGTGGTGAACACCTGCACGGTGACGGGCCGCGCGGCCCAGCAGTCGGGCCAGGCCGTGAGGGCCGCCCTTCGGAACCACCCCGGGGCCAAGGTCATCGCGGCCGGCTGCCACGCCCAGGCCGCGCCGGAGCTTTTCGCCGCAATTCCGGGCCTTTCGGCCGTGTGCGGGACCTCCTGCAGGGAAAAGCTTTCGGCGCTCGCGTCTTCCCTCGCCGCCGGAGACGCCCCGCCCTCCCGGCCCCTCGTCCTCCACGGGTCCATGGAGGCTTCCCCCTTCGCCGATCCCGGGCTGCGGCCGGTTTCGGGAAAGCGCTCGCGGCCCTTCCTCAAGATACAGGACGGCTGCAACGCGCGCTGCAGCTACTGCGCGGTGCCGGACGCCCGGGGGCCCTCCCGCTCCATGCCGGAAGAGGCGGTGCGGCGGCAGCTCGCCCTCCTTTTCCGGGCGGGCTACGGCGAGGTGGTGCTGACGGGGATTCACCTGGGGGCCTGGGGCCTCGATCTTTCGCCCGGAACGAGCCTTGCGCGGCTCCTGGAAAGCCTCGCCCGATCGCCCGAAACGCCGCGCCTGCGCATCTCCTCCATCGAGCCTTGCGAGCTTTCGCCGGAGATCGTGGCGCTGGCCCGCGATTCCGGCCGCATCTGCCCGCACTTCCACCTTCCCCTCCAGAGCGGGGACGACGAAATACTCTCCCTCATGCGCCGGCCCTACACAAGCTCGCGCTACGCCGAGATCGCGGCAGGGGTCCGCGCGGCGCTTCCGGGGGCCGCCATCGGGGCCGACGTGATGGCGGGCTTCCCGGGCGAGACCGACGCATCCTTCGCGCGGGCCTTCGATTTCATCGAGGGCCTTCCCGTAACCTACCTCCACGTCTTCCCCTTCTCGCCCCGGGAGGGCACTCCGGCCTCGTCGTTCGGGGGCCGCCCGGAGGCCGCGGCCGTGAAGGAGCGCTGCGCGGCCCTCCGCGAGCTTTCACGCCGGAAGAAGGCCGAGTTTTTTGCATCCCTCGTGGGAAGCAGCGTGGAAATCTGCGTGGAGGGCCGATCGGCCGGAAGTGATTCAACTCAACACTCTGAAAATATGGATGAAGCCGATCGTTCAAATTTTGAACGTTCAATTTCTGAACGCTCCGGAGCGGAGCCCGGAGGCCCCCCCGCCCTCCCCTACAAGGGGCTTACCGGAAACTACGCGCCGGTCGAGTTTTTCTCCACTCAAGCCCTCGCGCCGGGGACCATCGTCCGCGGCATAGTCGTTGCGGCCCCGCCAGGGCGGGCCTT
>JAKAGN010000269.1 GCA_021815525.1 Deltaproteobacteria bacterium | reverse complement strand
ACCTTTTGCGTGCAAAAGGTTTTCCCCTTCCCCTCCCCCCGCGGCTACTCTCTCATAGCGGCATCACTTCATGAGGCTGCGGGCGAGGGTGAGGGCTTCCTCGGGGTTTGCCACAAGGCCTGCGTCGCGGGCTTCCTGGATTGCGGCGAGGATCTCGCCCAGGCCGGGGCCGGGTGCAAGGCCCAGGGCCATGAGGTCGCGGCCGCTTAGGAGGGGTTTCCGCTCGAAGCGGGCCTTGTGGATGAAGAAGTAGGCGTTCGCCAGGCTCGAGGCCCGGTCCGCGCGTTTTTTCCGTTCGGGCTCGTCCAGCCTGGGCCCGGCCTTGGCGAGGGCGTCGGCCATGACCAGGATCAGCTCGAGGGGGGCGTCGTCCCCCATCCTGCGAAGCCAGGAGACCTTGGTTTTTTCCTTCACCCCGTCCTTCAGGAGGTCTTCCCCGTGTATGTGCTCGGCGGCGAGGAGCGAGAGGAGCTCGCCGCTGCGGCGGGACAGGCGCAGGCGTCTGGCGGCGCGGGCGGCGATGGCGGCGCTTTCCTTCTCGTGGCCGTAAAAGGTGGCGCTTCCGGTGTCGGCGCGGAAGCCCTTGACGGCGGGCTTTCCCGCGTCGTGGAAAAGGGCCGAAAGCTTGAGGACGGCCAGGTTGTCGTCCCTTGCCAGGATGTCCGAGAGGGGGGCGGCGGCTGGTCCGAAGAAGGCGGTGAGGTCCGCCAGGACGGCCTCCACGCGGTCAAGAACGCTTAGGGAGTGGTTCCAGACGTCCTCGTGGTGGTACTCGTTCTGGGTCACGCCCACAAGGGTCCGAAGCTCCGGAAAAAGCTCGAAAAGGACCCCGGAGGCCGACATGGACCGAATCTCGCGGCAGGCCCTGGGGCTTGCGAGGAGGAGGAGAAGCTCCTTGGCCTTGCGCTCGGCGGCGCTACGTTCTAGAAGGGGGGCCAAGGCCGCGAAGTCGGCGGCGGTTTCCGGCTCCACGGAAAAGTCGAGTTGGGCGGCGAAGCGGTGACCGCGGAGAATCCGCAGGGGGTCGTCCTCCAGGTTTTTCCGGAAGATGCGGCGCACCAGGCGTGAGGCCAGGTCCGCGCGGCCGCCGGTGGGATCCAGGATTTCCCCCGGCCCGGAGGGGCCTAAGGTTATGGCCATCGCGTTTATGGTGAAGTCGCGGTCGGCGAGGTCCGCCAGGATGTCCGGCGCGCGCAGGCCCACGATGTCCAGGAAGTCTTCGGGGTTTCTCCGCGAGACCACCCGGTAGCAGGGAACCCGGGGGTCCTTCAAAAGCGGCACCAGAGCCGCGCCTCTTGCATCCGCGAGAAGCCGGGCCAGGGGTTCGGGGTCCGGGCTTGCGAGGTCGATGTCCGAGGCCTCGCGGTTTAAAAGCACGTCCCTGACCGCGCCGCCCACCACGAAGGCGGGAGAGCGCGGGCCAAGGCCGGAAAACCAGGAGGCGAGGCGCGCGGAAAGGCGCGCGGCCGCGTCCCCGAAGGAATCGATGGCGGGGCTCATTTTTTCGAGAACTTTTCCACCCGGCCGCGGTAGTAATCGCTGCCGGGCTCCAGGTACCAGGCCTTTTTCGCCATTTCGAGAGCCTTGTCGCGGCGGCCGTTCGCAAAATACACCTCGGCCAGCGTGTCGCACACGTGGGCCCGGTCCGGGATCAGGGCGTGGGCCTTTTCGGCGTACGAAAGGGCGCGCGCGGGGTCGCGCACGGCGGGGTCCGTGGAGGTGGCCAGTATCCATGCCGTGCCGTCCAGGGCCGTCACGCACTGGGGCATTAGGGCCAGGGCCGCGGCGAACTCCTTGAGGGCCGCGGCGTACTGGCCGGAGTCCTCGGCGGTGCGGGCGAGGGTCAAGTGGTCCCGCACCTCCTTGTACTTCTTGAGCCGGTCGTTGTACGACTCCGAGTAGCCCTCCGGCTCCGAGGCGGCCGTGGCCGCGGCCTCCTCCAGGTCCAGGGCCTTTTCGAGGTCTCCGTTCAGGTAGTAGGCCAGGGAAAGGGTGTCCATGATGTAGGGTTTCACGGGCTTGAAGGCCGCGGCCCGCCTGGCCAGGTCGAGGGCCTTTTTGGGGTCGAACCAAGCCGGGTCCGTGGCGGTGGCGTGGAGCCAGGCAAGGTTGTTGAGGGCGTAAGGATAGTCGGGCAGTATTTTCAGGGCGGCCTCGTACTCGGCGGCGGCCTCCGCGAAGCGGCCCTGGTTGTGAAGGTCGTAGCCGCGCTTGACGTGGGCCTGGTAGCTCTCCTCGTAGCTGTAGAGGGGGCAGTAGATGACGGTGACCCGGGTGCCGTCGGAAAGGCCCTGTAGACGGACCTGGGTGCCAAGGGTTGTCCGCTCGTAGCGAAGGGCGAAGTGCCGGTAATGGACCGGGTGGGCGAGAATCCCCTTGTGGAACGGCACCTCCTCGCCGTCTTTTCCGAAGGGCTGGTCGTCCGGCAGCCAGCCGTTCTGCTCGTCCCATTCCCCGGGCGCCAGAACGAGGCCGAAGTCGCCGTCCGAAACGAAGCGTATGAAGTTCTCCTCGTTCACCATTATGCCGGTGTCCACGATCTTGTTTTTCTTCAGCACGAACTCCTTCTGCACCAGGATGTAGCGGACGGCGGTCTCCTCGTTGAAGCGCCGGATGGCGTCCCTGCGGCCCTCGAAGTTGTCGCCCACCCTTGCCGCGGCCATGCTCATGGCCGCGCCCTCGTCGGGAATCTGGGCCACAAGCTCCTGGTAGTCCTTGGCCTCGCCGAAGCTCACGGCCTTGGCCGTGACCAGGTAGCGGTCCACGGGAAGGCCGCTCACCGGCCTCACCCTGGCGAAAATAATGCTGGGTTCCTGGTAGACGATGTCCTCGGGCTTCACGCGCTGCTGCTCGAAGCGGTAGCCGTCGTCGTAGTTTTGCCCGAAAAGGTCCTTCAAGGGCTTGGGCGGGCCGATGGCCACGAAGCCCAAGTACAGGCCCCCGGGCCTGCGCCACATCTCGGCCTCGTTTCCGCCCGGAAACTCGCAGGCGGCGAAGGGCGTCAGGGGGTAGAGATACCAGCTGAGCTTGCCCACGTTCTTGTAGTGGATGCAGAGAAGGTCCCCCTCCTGGAGGGTGGGGGCGTCCTTCACGTCGTCCTCGGAGACGTAGCAGGCGGCCAGCTTCTTGGACGTGAGGCTTATGCCGAACCACACGCCCGAGTAGTTCACCTGGGCCGTGGAAAGCGGGATGAAGCGGCCGTCGCGGTAGATGTAGACGCCGTACTTCTGGGGCTTCTTGGAGATCACCACCTTTGAGCCGCCCTCGACGGGCGTGACCCCGCCGGGCGCGGAGGAGGCGGTCTGGCCGGCGGGCCCGCCCGCGAGCCTGGAGGCCCCGGCCGGCTTGGACGATGCGCAGCCGGCTGCGAGGAGCACCAGCACAAAAGCCACTGCAACGGCGAAAGGCAAGGCGCGGCCCCTGCTCATGAATGGTCCTCCTTTGGCGGCCGGTGGGGATTTTCGGGAAAACGGGCGCGCGCGGATCGGGATCCGGTCCTCGCTGACCGTCCGGTACGCATCTTAGCGAAGCCTTTTCGATGAGTCAAATGCGGGGATCGCGCAGGAGCGCATTCAAGAAGAAAAATTCGCGGGTAAGGCTTGGAGCGGATATTTTTTCCGGTGGGGAAGCCTCAACTGATGGTCTGGACGATGAGTTCCTTGCGGTAGCCGTCCAGGATCCCGGCCTTGGAGATCATCCCCAGAAACCTCTCCCCCGAGACCACCGGCAGGCTCAAAACCCCGGCCCGGTCCATGAACTCGAGGACGTCCTTGACCTGGCTTTATGGGGAAACGGTCCGGGGATGGGGGTCCATGATCTCCCCCACCAGCACCGTGCGGTACAGCTCCTGGGAAAAGATATAGGGCCGTATGTCCTTGAGGTTGATCATTCCCACGAAGGCCCCGGTCGAAGGGTCCTGCACGGGGAAGTGGTCCCGCTTGGATACCTTCACCACGTCCACGAAGTCCTTCAGGCGCATGGCCTCGGAGACCGGAATGAAGTCGTGCTCCAGAAGCTCGCCCACGGAAAGCTCGGAAAGAACCCGCGCATCGGTGCCGGCCCTTAAAAGCAGGCCCTTTTCGGTGAGTTCCTTGAAGTAGAAGGAGCTGCCCTCGAACCTTTTGCACAAAAGGGCCGAAAGCGATGACACCACGATCAGGGGAAGGATGACGTTGTAACCGCCCGTAATCTCCATGACCAGGAAGATGGCCGTGAGGGGCGCCTGGAGAATGCCCGCCATGAGCCCTGCCATGCCCAGAAGGGCGTAGCAGCCCTCCGGGGCCCAGTGCACGCCGGGCAGGAGGATCATCATCAGGCGGTGGAAGGAGACCCCCATGAAGCTTCCGGCCACCACCGAGGGCGCGAAGATGCCGCCCGAGCCTCCCGAGCCCAGTGTGAGGGCCGTGGCCGCCATCTTGAGAAAGCAGGCGGCGGCCGTGAGCAGGAGGCCGGGTGCGTAACGGCCCTCGATGAGGCCCCGGACCGAGGAGTAGCCCTCCCCCAGGACCGCCGGCATGAGAAGCCCCACGAGGCCCACCGAGACGCCCCCCAGGAAGGTGCGCGCGAAGGGGTGCACGGGAATCGCCTGCCACATGCGGCGGCTCCGGCGTATCATCCGCGCGAACAAGGCTCCCGCGAGGCCGGCGGCGGCCGCCAGGACCGCCGCTGCCAGGATGTCCTCGACGCCGATCCGGAAC
>JAKAGN010000268.1 GCA_021815525.1 Deltaproteobacteria bacterium | reverse complement strand
AAGCGAAAAAGCCGTGAGCATTGGGGCGCCTTTCCGGCAAAGGTTGTCCGGCATAAAAACAGGGCCGAATGGCAGAAAGGACCATCGTGGATGGAATCAAGCTTCCACAGGGCCGTACGCCTCCCGGGGCCCCGCGGAAGGGGGCCCCGGGCGCAGTGCGCGCATCGGGCTTTTCACAGCGCGTCCCAGAGTATTTCCGGCCATAAACGTGTTGGTTCCAGTGGATAAATAGTATCACCATTTTTAACGCAGGGACAAGGAAAAACGCGCCGGCCCTTCCGCCGATTGGTTGCGGCCATGGGGAATTTCAAACGGCGGTATTGCGCGAAACAGGGGAAATGTGATCTTTATGGGGCAAGAGGACGGAAAAATGGCTTTGAAGCTCTATACGGTGACCTACGGCGGCGAGGTCATGGCAGGCAAGGACCGGGAGGAGGTCTTAAGCCGCGTGGCCGCCCTTCTTTCGCTCGATCCGAAGGATGCGGAAGGCCTCCGGCAAGGGATTTCCCTGGTGCTCCTATCGGAGGCCGACCGCGACGAGGCCATGACGGTAAGAAACGCCCTTCTGCGGGAAGGAGCCCTGGCGGTGGTTACGGCCCAGGAAGAGCCCCGCCCGCCGGACGCCCCGGCCGAGCTTCTGGACATGTGCTGGGACGATGCCTGCCCCGGCGCTCCGGGCGCTGAAGCCGCGGCCCCGTCCGATTCCGGTGCATGGCGCGCATCCCCGGAACCGGGCGGGCCGGAAGCTCCCTCCCCCCTGCCCTCTCCCCTCCCCTCCATCGACGATGAGTTGAAGGACCCCGACTACCTGGCCGGGGTCCTGGACCTGGCCGCCTACGGCCCGGCACAGGCGCTTGCAGCCGCCCGGAAGCTTCTTTGGCGCTGGGTGCATTTTTCCTTCGGCCGGAAACCGGAAGCCGGCGAGCCGGACCGCATGACCCAGGCCATGGCCACCGGAGCCCTCATCCTGGCCGTTCTTGCAACCCCCGCCGCGGCCTACGCGTATCTCGTAATGACGGGGCCCCTTTTCAACATGTCCGCGTGGCGCGCCGCCGCGTGCGTCTCCGTTTTCATTCCCGTCATCCTGTGCGCAATCCGCTTCGGCCTTCCGGGCCTCATAGCCTCGGGCGTCTTCGGCGTCACCTCGGTGCTCATCCTGTCGGCCGGACGCCTGGGCCCAGGGATGCTTTTCCTCCTCGTGGCGGGCCTCTTCGCCTTCGTCGCCCTCGTTGCCCTCGTAGGCGCGGCCCTTGGGGCCTCCCTCGGCTTCGTTGCGTGGGAGTGGGCGGAACGGCAGGACGCGAAAAAAAAACCGCCGAAAGAATGAAAAGGCAAAAGCATGCCTCCGGCGGCCGGGGAGACTACGTCCCCCCGGACCCCCGATAATGGCTCCGCGTTGCTGCGCAACGCGGAGCAGTTTTTTGAGGGCTTCGCATTCCAGAGCCCGACAATTGTGGCACGGCAGAGGGGCGGAATGGGAGGCCATGGCAAATCGCTGGCGGAAAAAATGTGGGACAGGTTTTCCTGGGAGCGCGCGCATCTTGCCCGCATCCGAGGCAAAAGCGGGCGGGACGCCCGCGCTCCCAGCGAAGCCTGCTTTTCGCGCCACAATCCTTGTCCGGCCGCACGATAATCCACCCTTCAGCGCAACGAGTATTGACCACTTTAATGCGAAGCCCTCCTCTTCCCGCGCTACGCGTGCGCAGCACGCGTAGCGCCGACAATATCGGGGGTCCGGGGGCGGTTTGCGCCTCCGGCCGCCGGAGGCAGCCTTTGCTTTTATCGTTTATGGCGTCTTTTCCCGCACGGCGGCCAGGTTGTCGCGGGCGGGGGCGTAGGAGGGGGAGATTTCAAGGGCCTTTTGGTAGCAGGCCTCGGCCTGCCTGTATTTTTTTTGAAGGAGGAAGACGTTTCCCATGTTGGTCCAGGCCTTGTAGTGATCGGGCGCGAGTCGCACGGCCAGGTCGAACTGTGCGAGCGCGAGATCAGGGCGGCCGGTCTTGGCCAGGGCGTTTCCCAGGTTGTAGTGGGTCTGGGGGACGCCCGGGGCGAGGCTGACCGCGAGGGCGAACTGGCTTACCGCGTCGGCGTCGCGGCCCTGTGCGGAAAGGGCGAGGCCCAGGCCCAAGGCGGCCTCGGCGTAGCGCGGATTTATGGAGAGCGCCTCGGAAAACTGGGTCATGGCGCCCGAGTAGTCGCCCGCCGAGCCCAGGGCCTGGCCAAGATTGTAGTGGGCCTCGGCCGAACGCGGGTCCATCGCAAGGACCTTCTCGAAGATGGCCTTGGCCTCCGGGAGGCGGCCCGCGCGGGCCATGGCCGCCGCCATGTTGTTCAGGGCCTTCCCGTCATTGGGGGAGACCGCCACCGCCCGCTGGTAGTAGCTCAGGGCCTCGGCCATGCGGCCCTCGGCCGAAAGCGCGTCGGCCATGCCCAAAAGCGCCGTGGGAAAGGCTGGGCTCGCGGAAAGCGCGCGGTCGTAATGCTCCTCCGCCTCGGAAAAGATGCCCCGCCGGGCGAGCGATTGCCCAAGGAGGGACTCGGCCATGAAGTTTTTGCTGGTTACTTTTACGGCGCGGGAAAAAAGGGTCTCGGTGTCCTGCCAGTAGCGGACCTGGCCGGCGGTGAGGAAGGTGAGGAAGGCCAGGACCAGCGCCGCGTCCGCCACGGCCACTGTCCGCATGGAGCCCTCGGCCGATTCGGCGATCGAGAAGGCAAGGGCCAGGAAGGGCCCCAAAAGGGCTAAGTAGGTGAAGCGGTCGGCCCCGGCCTGGACGCCTGACTGCAAAATCCCCGAGACGGGCAAAAGCATTATGCAGAACCACAGCCAGCCGAAGAGGATCACCGGGCGGCCGGCGCGCTTCCTTGCGGCGAACACGGTGATGGCGATGAGGATCGCGGCCGAGATCCCCGCGAAAATCCAAGAGACGTCCGGCCCGGGATGCGGGTAGATGGCCGAAAGGCGAAAGGGGAGCACGAGCCGGAAAAGGCTTTTGACGTAAACCCCGCAGGCCACGGCCAAACGGGTCCAGATTGGAAGCGCATCGCCGCCCGTCAGGCCCGAAACGGCCCTCTGCCCGTATACCGTTACGGCCGAAATCGCTGCGGAGGCGGCGAAAAACGGGATTTTCTCCAGTATGAGACGAGGCAGGGCCTTGCGGGAGAAGCGCCCGAAGGGCCAGAAGTCGAGAAGGAGGAGAAGGCAGGGAAGCGTCACGGCCATTGGCTTCGACGCGAGCGCCAGCACGAAAAGCACGAAGGATGCGGCAAGCGCCGCGCCCCCCTTCCCCCTCCCAGCGTACCGGGCGTAGGCGAGAAGCGACAGGAGGCTCCAGAAGGCGCACAAGACGTCCTTGCGCTCGGCGGCCCAGGCCACGGACTCCACCTGAAGCGGATGCAGCGCGAAGACGAGGGAAACGAAGGCCGCCGCGAAAAAGCGCCGCCACTCCGGAAGCTCGCGGCAAAGCCCTATGCAAAGCCCGAAGACCAGAAGTGCGTTTAGGGCGTGGATGACGGCGTTGGTGCGGAAGATGGCCGCTACCGAGGGGCCGAAGAGGGAGAAGTCCTCCATGTAGGAAATCCACGTGACGGGCATCCAGAACCCCAGGTAGAGCGACCCCATCGCCCGGCGGACGTTCTCCCAGGAAAGCCCGCCCGCCAGCAATGGATTTTCCGCGATGTAGCCCAGATCATCATAGAGAATCAAATGATGCCGGGTGACGGAAGAATAGACGAGCCACAAGAGCGCAGAGAGGAGGATTGCGAAGCCCCCGAATGCGGCGGCCCGGCGGGCTGGATTTATAGGGGTTTCCATATTGAAAACGCCTCCGCTCATCGGGGCTTGTTCATCGTGAACCGGCAGGGCCGCCGACTCAGGTCGGGAAAAAAGCCTGTCCAAAAACGATGAGCCGCAAGGCGCGCAAGGCGCGCGCGCAGGGAGCGTACTTTTCGTACGTGACCGAGCCGCGCGCCGAAGCGCAACACAGCGGATCGCGTTTTTGGGCAGGCGATTAGCTAGAACCTCAAGTTGCCGAATGCCGGTTCCGGGATGGGCGAGAGGAGCGAGACCTCCAGCGCCATCGCAAGCCAGTCGCGGGTTTCGGAGAACTTCAAGACCCGGTCATTCAAGATGCGCGCCCCGCAGTAGAAGGGATGGGCCTCGCCGTCGTACTTTTCCGTCATCATCTGCTTAAACTCGGCCGCGTCCTGGTCGGTCATGGGCGCGCCCGAAATCTCCCGCTTGCGCCGCTCGATGGACAGGAGCACCTCGGCGGCGGAGCGCCCGCTCATGACGGAGGTCCGCGCCCGCATGGTGGAGAAGAGGAAGTGGGGGCGGTAGCCGCGCCCGCACATGCCGTAGTTGGCCGCGCCGTTGTCGGGGCCGATGACTAGCTGTATCCGGGGCACCTGGGCGCAGGAGACGGCGCGCACCATGTCGGCGCCGTATTTGCCTATCCCGGAGTGCTCGGAGTCCGACCCCACCATGTAGCCGGGCGAGTTTTGAATGAAGAGGAGCGGGATTTTGGACTGGGAGCAACGCACGATCCACTCGGTGGCCTTGCGCGCCGCCTCCACGAAGATGATGCCCACGGAGTTGGAGGCGATAACCCCCACCGGGATGCCCTTCAAGCGGATGCGGCCCGTCACGATGTTGTCGCCGCGGCCCTTGGCGTACTCCTTCTTGTACTCCACGAAAACCGAGTCGTCGGCCAAGGCCGCG
>JAKAGN010000267.1 GCA_021815525.1 Deltaproteobacteria bacterium | reverse complement strand
TGGCGGCGGACGGCGCTATTACCGGCCCGAGGACGTGCCCCTTAAAAGCTGGATGCCCTTTATCGGCAAGCTCACCCAGGAGGTGGGCGACTTCTCCCCGGGCGAGCCCGGGGTGGTGCTTTCGGGCGGCGGAATGAGGATAGGGGTCGGAATCTGCTACGAGATAATCTTCCCCGTGCTTTGCCGCAAGCAGGTCCGGGCCGGCGCCAACCTTCTGGCCACCATAACCAACGACGCCTGGTACGACCGCTCCTCCGCCCCCTACCAGCACTTCGCAATGGCCGTCTTTCGGGCGGTTGAGAACAAGCGCTCCCTGGTAAGGGCCGCCAACACGGGGATCTCCGGCTTCGTGGACCCGGTGGGCCGCGTGATCTCGCCCACGGGGCTCTTCGTGGACGCCGCGCCCGTGGCCCCGCTTCCACTCATGGGCCGCCTCACCCTCTACACCCGGCAGGGGGATTTTTTCGCCATCTCCTGCCTCATCCTCACGCTTTTACTCGTCCTTTTGGGCTTTAAAAAAAGGCTCGATTCGTGATATGAAAGCCATAAGGAATACGGCCCCATTTCACGCCGAATAAAAAACAAGGAGCTTGTCATGGACTTGGAACTTGCAGTCAAGGAGCTTTCCGCAAAACTCGAACGCCTTAAGGAGCATCTTTGACGTCCCTGGCAAGGAGTTGAGATTAAAGGAAATCGATTCCCTGATGGGCAAGGATTCCTTCTGGGACGCGCCCGAGAAGGCCACCTCGCTTTTAAGGGAACGCACGGACGTCGCCTCCGCCATCGAGACCTACCACGGCCTCGTGGCGAGCCTCTCCGACGGCCAGGTGCTCCTGGAACTGGGGCGCGAGGAAAAGGACGAGGAATCCCTCGCCGAGGCCGAGCGGGAGTTTAACCGCATCGACGAGGCCGTCCGCAGGCTCACCCTTTCCCGGATGCTCTCGGGGCCCGACGACGCCCGCGACGCCATAGTGGCGGTTAACGCCGGGGCCGGCGGCACCGACGCCCAGGACTGGGCCGAGATGCTCCTTAGGATGTACCTCCGCTGGGCCGAGCGCAAGGGCTACGCCACGGAGGTCATCGACCTCCAGCCCGGCGACGAGGCGGGCATAAAAAGCGCCACCCTCACGGTGGCCGGCCAGAACGCCTACGGCTACTTGAAGCTCGAGGAGGGCGTTCACCGGCTCGTCCGCATCTCCCCGTTTAACGCCGCGGCCAAGCGCCAGACCTCCTTCGCATCGGTGGCCGTCTACCCCGAGGTGGAAAAGGAGATCGAGGTGGACATCGAGGAAAAGGACCTTCGGATCGACGTGTTCCGGGCCTCCGGCTCCGGCGGCCAGCACGTCAACAAGACCAGCTCCGCCGTCCGCATCGTCCACCTTCCCACCGGCATAGTGGTTTCGTGCCAGCAGGAAAAGAGCCAGCACCGCAACCGGGACCTGGCCATGAAGGTCCTCCGCGCGCGCCTCTACCAGCGGGAGAAGGAGAAAAAGGACAAGCTGATGCAGGACGTCTACGACTCCCGGGACGACATCGCCTGGGGCAACCAGATCCGCTCCTACGTCCTGCACCCCTACCAGATGGCCAAGGACCACCGCACCAAGCTGGAGAACGGAAACGTGCAGGCGGTCCTGGACGGGGACCTGGATCCCTTCATGGAGGCCGTCCTCATGGCCGGGCTCAGCGAGACGCGTTGATGCCGCGTCAGGCTCGCGCCTCGTCGTGCTCACGACGAACAGCACACTCCGCGAGCCTCGGCGCGGCCAACCTTTCCTGAACGCGCCTCGCTCAATCCGGCGTTGCGGGCCATTCTGAAAAGCCCTCAAGGGCGTTGCGGTCTTAAGCTTTGAATTCGGTGGGTTATCTCAACAGCGTTCAAAAATTGAACGCTTCAACGAGGAAGAGGCCCGGCCGAGCTTTGAGCGGAGCCTCCGAAAGGAAGCGCAAATGGACATGACGAATCCCGACTGGGTCGCGCCGTGCGGCCTGTGGTGCGGGGCCTGCGGCATCGCGGTGGCCCACGCCACAGGAAACGAGCGCCTTAAGGAGAAGCTCGCGCCCGTCTATGGCTGCGAGGCCAAGGACATGGTGTGCGAGGGCTGCAAGTCAAAGATTCGCTTCGTTTTCTGCAAGGAGTGCCCCATCCGCGCCTGCACCGAGAGTAAGGGCTACAAGGGCTGCTTCGAGTGCGCGGATTTTCCCTGCGATTCCGTGAAAAACTTCCCCCACCCCGTGGGCCGCAAGGTGATCCTCCGCTCCGTTCCCGAGTGGCGGGAGCTGGGCACCGAAAGGTGGCTCGCAACGCAGATCGCCCGCTACGCCTGCCCGGCCTGCGGGGCCCGGCTCATGCGGGGCCAGACCCGCTGCCCCGGCTGCAAGGAGCCCGTGAACCCTGATTGACGCCGTGAACTCCACAAGTCTTTTAAGCCTCCACCCCCACGTCCAGGGGGATGCCGCGATCATGCTCGCGCCCGGCCGCGCGTTTTCGGAATCCGAGCGCCGGGCGATCGCGGCGGCCTCCTTCGTGGTGACGCCCCAGAGCATCGGGGCTCGGGCGTACGCCCAGTGTCGGGCCCTGAACCGGAACGTCTTCCCCGACTACTCCAGCCGCTTCGGATTCGAGGGAAAGGTGGGTAATTTCAGGTTGTTCCGGGACTTCGGCCTCCCCCATCCCGAGACCCTGGCGTATGCCGGGGCCTTGGACTTCTCCGCCGCCCATCCCGATCACCGGCGGCCGCCCTTCCCCTTTCCCTTCGTCATCAAGGAGGACCAGGGCGGCGGCGGAAACGGGGTCTTCAGAATCGGAAACCCGGCGGAGCTTGGCGCGGCGCTGGCCCGTATCGGTCCACGCCCATTAGTGGCCCAGCGCTTCGTGCGCCACAAGGGGAGCGATCTGAGGGTGGTGATCCTGTGGGACCGCTTTTACCCTTACTGGCGGGTGCAGGATAACCCTGAGGAATTCCGCAACAACGTGGGCCGGGGCGCGCGCATAGCCTTCAATTTCGAGCCTGACCTTACGCTTGCGGGCGTGCGCGCGGCGGCGGATTTTTCCCGCAGGACCGGCATCAACTGCGCCGCCCTCGACATACTTTTCGACCGGGCGTCGCCCGCGTCCGCGCCCCTATTGGGCGAGGTCAACTTCGTCTTCGGGAGAAAGGGCATGGGCGGATCGAAAAGATTCCGCAAGCTTTTTCGGGACGCCGTGGCGCGATGGATGAAATCTCAATCATAGAAAAATTTTACCGCAAGGATTCCAGGGCGTTGAGGGTTCTTTTGGACCACTCGAAGGCAGTGGCGGAGCTGGCCGCTTGCATCTCCGAGCGCCTCCACCTTTCCCAGGCCTCCCGCGCCTTCATCGGCGAGGCCGCCATGCTACACGACATCGGCATCATTGCAACCGACTCGCCGGGGCTGGGCTGCGAGGGTCTGGAGCCCTACATCCGCCACGGGATCATCGGCCGGGAAATGCTGGAGGGCGTTGGTCTTCCCCTCCACGCCCTTGTCTGCGAGCGCCACGTGGGGGTGGGGATCACGGCCGCCGAAATCGCAGCGCGGGGGCTGCCGCTGCCGGCCCGCGACATGGTTCCGCTAACGATCGAGGAGGAGATCGTCTGCTACGCCGACAAGTTCTTCTCCAAGAACGGCAAAAAAGGCGGGCTGCGGAAGAGCCCGGAGGAGGTGGAGCGTGAGCTTGCGGGCTGGGGCCTCGCCCGGCTTCCCGTTTTTTCGGAGTGGCGGCGGCGCTTCGGCGATCCACCCTAAGCCTTTCGGCTTAAGCACATGAAACGAAGATATTTTATCAAATTTAACTGATATTTTTTTCCTTAAACTTGCGCAGGGTGTGATTCATTTCAAAAAAAGCTTGCCGTTCCGGGCGTTGTCCGTTAAGTAGAGCTTCACCTGCGATGTAAGCCTTCCATTCAGGATCGAGCAAATGACAAAGACCGAAGAGTACAAGCGAATGGCCGCGGAAGCCGCGGTTGAGGCAGTCAAGCCCGGAATGGTGGTGGGGCTGGGAACCGGAAGCACCGCCAACTACGCCATAACGCGCCTGGCCAAGCTCTTGAAGAGCGGCGAGCTTACCGACATAGTGGGGATTCCTAGCTCCGTTCCGACGAACGACTTGGCTAGCTCCCTGGGGATACCGCTTTCCACCTTCGCGGATCACGCCAAGATAGACATCACGATAGACGGCGCCGACGAGGTGGACCCGGATCTCAACCTCATAAAGGGCGGCGGCGGGGCGCTCCTCCAGGAGAAGATACTGGCCCAGGCCAGCCTCCGCGTGGTGATCATAGTGGACGAGGGGAAGCTCTCCGACAAGCTCGGGACGCGTTTTCCGCTGCCGGTGGAGGTGGTGCCCTTCGGGCTCCACACCGAAAAGCGCTTCCTGGAAGGCCTGGGGGCCAAGGTGACGCTTCGTGAGAACGTCATAGCCAAGCCCTTCCGCACCGACCACCGGAACTTGATCCTGGACGCCGACTTCGGCCCCATAGAGGATGTCCGGGCCCTGGCCGAAAAGCTGGAGCACCGGGCCGGGGTGGTGGAGCACGGCCTTTTCCTGGGAATCGCCACCGAGGTGGTGGTGGGCGGAAAGAACGGCATCACGCGCCTCAAGAAAAACGGCTGACAGAAAAACCGTCACGGCGGACCAGCAGCCGGAGCGGCCGAGGAGAAGGGACATACCCTTTCCGGCTGCTCCGGCTGTCGTGTTTTCGGGC
>JAKAGN010000266.1 GCA_021815525.1 Deltaproteobacteria bacterium | reverse complement strand
TCCGCCTTGGGGTCGCTCCCGGTCGCGCGCGCCTCATTCTATTTCCCAGGAGTTGATGTCGGCGTTGAAGTCCTCGCCGCCGGCCTGGCCGTCGGCCCCGTAGGAAGTGATGTCGAAATCACCGTGCACACCTGGGCTTGCATACACGTACTCATGGCCCCAGGGGTCCTTGGGCACCTTCTTTTTTTCAAGATACCCGCCCTTGGACCAGCGGGCCGCGTCCTCGGCGTTTGAAGGGGCGGTGACGAGGGCCGCCAGGCCCTGCTCGGCGGTGGGATAGTGGCCCACGTCCAGCTTGAAGCGGTTGACGGCGGTGGAGAGGGCCTCTATGTCCATCTTGGCCCGGGTGACCTTGGCCTTTTCGGGGTCCTGCATGATTCTTGGCGCCACCACCATGGCAAGAATGCCGAGGATTACGATCACCACCATGAGCTCGAGAAGGGTGAAACCCGACCCGGCCGGTGTCAGGGTTATACGGCGAATGCTTTTCATGTAGATTCCTCCGGGAAAACCAAGCGGATCAGCCAGCCAGCTGGCTCATTTCAAAGATGGGTAAAAGGATTGAAATCACCACGAAACCCACCACCACGGCCATGAAGAGGATCATGATGGGCTCCAGAAGCGTGGTCAGGGAGTCGATGGCGGCCTCGGCCTCGCCCTGGTAGAGGTCGGCCACCTTTTCCAGCATGGCTTCAAGCTCTCCGCTCTGCTCCCCCACCCCCATCATCTGAACGGCCACGATGGGAAAAACCTTGGCCGCGCCCAGGGACTCCCCAAGCCCCCTGCCCTCCCCAATCTTCACCGCGGCCTCCGACACCACGGCCTGGATGACGCGGTTCTCCACCACGGCCTTCACGATCTCCATGGCCGAAAGCATGGGAACGCCGTTGGCGAGGAGCGAGCCTAAGGTGCGGGAGAAGCGCGCCACTGCAAGCTTCAGCACGAGGCCGCCCGCCACCGGAATTTTCAGGATGGCCTCGTCCAGCGCAAGCCGCCCCTTCTCCGTGCCCCGGGCCCGGCCAACGGCCGCAACCGCCGCCGCCGCCGCCGCGGCCATGAGCCACCAGTACGAGCGGATGGCGGAGCTTACGGCCAGCAGTATCCGGGTAGGGGTCGGCAGGGCCCGGTCCACCTGCTCGAAGATGGCGGTGATGGAGGGAACGATGTAAACCATGAGCACCACCATGACGGCGCTGCCCAAAAACATCATGACCACCGGATAGACCATGGCCTTCTTGATTCGCAGGCGCGAGTTCTCCTGGCGCTCGAAAAGGTCCGCCAGGCGCGCCAGAACGATTTCGAGGGCGCCGGAAGCCTCGCCCGCCCGCACCATGTTGATGTAGATGGGGGGAAAAACCTTGGGATGCCGGCCCAGGGCCTGGGCCAGGCTGCTCCCTTCCACAATGGAGTCCTTGACCTGGGCCATGACCCGCTGGAGCCGCGGGTGGGCGGTCTGGGGGATGAGTATCTCAAGCGCGGTCACGAGAGGCATTCCGGCCCCCACCAGGGTGGCCAGCTGCCGGGTCATGATGGAGACGAACCTGGGTTTGACCCCCGAAAAAAGCCCGGAGAGGGCCGCGGAGGAGCCTGTCCGGGCCCCGTCCGCGGTCCTTGCCGTCTCCTTGACGGAAACCGGGAAGACCCCCTCCTCCCGCAGCTTCTGGCGGGCGGTGACGGGGCTGTCGGCGTCCACGATGCCGCTCTTCTTGCGTCCCTTGGCGTCCAGGGCCGAGTATTCGAAAACTGGCATGGCTCACGCGTCCCTGTAACCGGCAAGGTAAATCCGCACGAAGCGCTTGTGGCTCTCGAAGACTATTTCGGGCATCTCGTCTTCCGTAAAAAAACCTATATCCGTGGCGTCGTCCCCCGCCGCGGCCTCGCCCGCGTAGTCCCGCACCAGGTAGCCCACCAGGAGCACCGCGTTGTTGACGAAGGTGCGGCTCACGGTGACCCCCAAAAGGTCTCCGATGCGCCCGGAAAGGGCCGTTTCCTCCCGAAGCTCGCGGAGGGCGCACTCCTCCGGGCTCTCCCCCATCTCCATGAAGCCGCCGGGCAGGCACCAGCCGCCCACGTGGGGCTCCACGCCGCGCCGCACAAGGCAGATGCGGCCCTTGTCGTCCGCCACCACCAGGGCCGTGGCCGGCACCGGGTTCTCGTATAGAGGGGTGCGGCAGGCCTCGCAGTAGAGGCGCTCCCGGCCTTCGGCCGCGCGCCGTACCAGGGGATGCCCGCAGAAATGGCAGAAAAGCTTGTCCCGGGGGGGCATATTTCTTCAGCCAAAAGTTGAAGTTATCAAAAAAAATCCCTTGATTCCGATAGGCTATAGATATAGCTCAATCGTCGAAGTTGCCCTTGGGCCCATCCGGGGCGGCCACCTGCCGGGCCCTTTCCCGGATTTTCTCCGGCGTCCATTCAGCGGCTTTTTCCACGACCCTCGCCTTGGGCCCGGGGTCGAAGGAGCCGGCCGAAAGGAGTGACTCGACGGCAAGGGGCGCCGTGCCAGCGCCGTTGAAGACCTCCGTTATGAGCTTATATGCGAAATCCTCCACGGCCTTGGCCATGCCCTCCCGCACCGTGCGCGGAAGCGCCAGTATCCGGGACTCGAAGGGCAGGTTCAGCTTCTTGTAGTCACCCTTCTTCCAGCCCTTTTCAGCGGCGAAGGCGCACATTTCGGCCCACAGGTCGGGGGTCACGCCCGCGCCCTTCTCCTTCACGAACTCTCCGTCCGGGGTGAGCTGGGCGTTGCCGTAATCGTTCACCGCAACCCCCCAGGCGATCATCTGGAAGGCCGTGGCCACGTTGGCCTTTGTGGTGCGTGTCTTCTGGGCGATGGCTTTCAGCTTTTCGGTGGAGTTTCCGCTTGTTCCGTGCTGGGCCCCGGAGACGCCGTAGGGCACGAGGGCCTCGTGGATGCCGGCCGTAAGCTCAACCTGTATCCCGGAGGCCGAGGACTCGATGCCGTGGGTGGTGCCGTTGTTGAGGGCGATCCAGTCAGGCAAAATTCCGTGGGCGTTTAGGCCCTTGATGAGGAAAAGGGCCTCGTCCACGGTGGAGAGGCCCGATGCGCCCTTGATCTCGCCCACCTCGGTCTCCAGCCCCGCCCAGCCGGGGATCACGGGAAAAAGGTCGAGGACCGCGAGGAGGTTCTCGTCGTCGGGAAGGTGGCTGGCGTCGATGGCGATGGAGGTGATGCCGGCCTCGAAGGCCGTGGGAATCTCCTGGCGGGCGAAGGGAAGGTCGGAGTTCTTCTTGATGCCGTAGTGGTCGGCGTGGATCACGACGGGAACCGTGATGCCAAGCTCGTTCATGACCGCATCCGCCTGGCGCGCTATGTTCCAGAAGTTGACCGGGCAGTAGTTGCCCTCGGAACGCGCGATCTCGACGATGACCACGGCGTTGGCCCTCTGGGCCGCGGCCAGAACGCCCCTAAGCGTGATGTGACTTCTCGCGTTGGCCGCGAGAATCATGCACTTTCCCTTTGCCCGGGCCGCGCGGTCCGCGGCCTTGCCGCTCACGATCAAGGCCCTGGAGTTGGGAAAGAGCTTCTTGACGTTGGGCGGCCGTCCCACCTCGAGGGCCCTTGCGAAATCCCTGGCATACGCGCTGTCCATGCTGGTTTCTCCTCCTTTATAGATAGCCCGGAAAAAGCCGTTCTCGGAAGGCCCCCTTCGCGTCCGCCCCAAGGCCCCGGCCCGGCTGTGCAGGCCCTCGCGGGGACACGAAATTGTTCGATCATCATATCACAAACGGCGCGGAAAGTAAAAAGCCCATTTAAATTCGCCCTTCCCGCAAGCCCCGCCGGAATGCCGCGGCCTCCGCTCATCCTTTCCGTGCGGGTTTGCACCCGCGGTTCTTGACCCGGGCGTGTTTTTGCATGTATCCTTGATTTATCGGATTTTCGTTACCGGTACGCCGGAAAAATTCTCATCGACGAAACGGGGAACAAGAGTGATCATCACTGAAATTCTTGCGCGGAACGCGCGCATGTACGGCGCGGAGACCGCGCTCGTGGAACGGGAGCCGGAAAAAAGGCTCCGTAGGGAGATTTCCTGGCGGGACTTTGACAGAACCGCCGACCGAATGGCCCTGGCCCTTCAGCGCCGCGGCATCCAAAAGGGCGACCGGGTCATAGAGCTTATGACCAACTGCCTGGAGTGGCTTCCAATTTATTTCGGCATACTTCGGACGGGCGCGGTGGCCGCGCCGCTCAACTTCCGCTTCACGGCCGAGGACATCCGCCACTGCGCGGATGTGGCCGGAGCCCGCGCCTTCATCTTCGGCCCCGAGTTCCTGGGGCGGGTGGCCTCCATAAAGCCGGACCTCGATCGCACCGTTTCCACCTACGTCTTCGCGGGCCCCCCCGATCTCCGCCCGGACTATGCCACGGGCCTCGACGAGTTCTTGGCCGAGGGCGAGGGAGAGCCCGTTTCCGTTCCGCTTTCCCTGGAGGACCCCGCGGGCATCTACTTCACCTCCGGCACCACCGGGCTCCCGAAGGCGGCGCTCCTCACCCACCGGAACCTGGAGTTCGCCTGCTATCTCGAGAACCGCCACCACAACCAGACCCGGAAGGACAACTTCCTGTGCATCCCGCCCCTCTACCACGCGGGCGCCAAGATGCACTGGTTCGGAAACTTCATCGTGGGGGCCAAGGCCGTCATCTTGAAAGGCGTCAAGCCAGAATGGATACTGGAGGCCGTGAGCGAGGAAGGCGCCACCGTGGTGTGGCTGCTGGTTCCCTGGGCCCTCGACATCCTCTTT
>JAKAGN010000265.1 GCA_021815525.1 Deltaproteobacteria bacterium | reverse complement strand
GGCCACCATTGCGGCGACCTGTGTGAGCCACAGGGCCTGAACCGCCTCGGAGAAGCTTTCCGGCGGATGGTGCGGCACGCGGGAACAGCGCCGGGCCATTTCCAACAGCTCCGCTTTACGCTCCGGCCGGGTTTCCCTCTCCGCCGCATTTTCAAGGAAGAGGGATAGCCTTTCCGAGAAGCGGCGGACCGCGTCGCAGGAAAGCATCACGGCTGAAAGGAACTCCTGGCCCTCCCGGTCGCCCCTTTCGCGGGCCTCCGATAGGCCCCTCTCGGCCTTTTCCCGAACCCCGGAAAAACCAAGCTTGAGGATATTCTTATGCCCCAGGATGAGATGCCCCTGCACGTCGAACACGTTCATTACAAGCGCCGGGTTGTTGTGCAAGACCTCGAAAAGCCCCGTGAGCTTGGATGAGGCGCTGTAGTTTGGAACGTAGGCGGTCCTTGCGAGCCTTTTGAAATCGAGGCTCTTGCGCTCCCTAAGATGGGCGAGGGGGTTAAGCGAGAAAAAGAAGTTCAAGCCGTTTTTCCGGTAGAGCTTCTTTTTCTCGTCCCGCACCGTGCGGCCCTTCCAGTAGGGAAGTATCTCCGAAAAAAGCTCCGCCTTATCCTTCGGGTCGATGAAAAAGGGCTGGGTCTTCCGGGAGCATAGGGCGTCGAGGTCCCTCGAAAGAATCTGGTTCACGTCGCCGCGCTCCACGGGAAGCACCACGCCTAAGGTCTTGGAGCTGCGGTTCCCAGCTATTAGCTCGTCCTCCGAAACGCAAAGCGTCATGTTTTCAAGGGTTTCGGAAAGCGCCGCTGCCGCCCGCATTGCCGGGGAGAGCCCCTCGGTCCTTTTGTGGGAGCGGGTGAAGTACCGGGCGCGCTCGATGCAGATCTCGTAGGGCGCGGAAAGGCAGCGGTCCTTGATGCGCTGGTTCGCGGGATGGATGCTCATTGGGCGCCTTCTCCTCTTGCGTTGCGGACAAGGTTTTCGCGGCCTTTCTCGAAATATTCGTAAAAAAATCGGTTTAGAAATCCCGAACGGGCTTCAAGTCCGTGGCCGGGTATATCTGGCCGGGCACGGGCGGCATGGAGTTATAGACAAAGTCCACGTCCACCACGGCGCGGGGCACCCCCAGCCGGCGGTCCGGCCCCCAGTAGGTCCCCCGCACCAGAACGTCCTCCATCTTGAAACTCAGGCCGAAGACCGCCACCTTCTGGCCGCGGGCTATGGCCGCGAACTCCTTCTTGTAGGCCACGGGGGAGAGAACCAGGCGGTCGCTTCCGGCGGATCTCAAGCCGAAGCAGGGGATTATCCAGGGAAAGCCGTCAAGGCCCACGAAGGAGAGAAACTTCAACGTATCCAGGCGCTTGAAAAAGCCGTGGGTCCAGGAGTTGAGCACCTCGGCGGGCCGCTCGTTTCCGGCCGATTTTGCGACGGCAAGCGCCCCCAGGACCGACCCGGCGATTCCCGCCAGGGGCAGGCCCTCGGGGCCCCGCACGGAGACGAGGTCCATGTAATGGACGGTGTGGATGCCCAAGTAGGCGTTGTAGCGGAACATTGGGAGGCTGTTGTAGCGCTCGTAGTCCGGCCCCTTTTTGGCCTCGGAGGTCCAGCGCGCGCGGCCCCGCCATATCTTGCGGTCGGTGGTCATCACCAGAAAGGCCGTGTTGGGGTTTTCCCGCACGTTTTTCTTGCTGAGGCCCTCTGAAAACTGGCCGAACATCACGCATCCCTCGTCCTTGGCCATGATGGAGGTGATGAGGGTTATGTGGGGAAGCCCTTCGGGGTTGATGGTGGAAAGGAGCCCCACCTTCACCTCCTGGCCGAAGGCCTCGATGTCCGCCTGGGTAAGCTTTTTTCGTTCTTCCACTTTTTTCTCCCGGCGCGATGCCGCAATTTTTTCGCCCCAGGATTTTTCCGGGGGGCGGATATTTTTTCGGGCGGCCCGGGGCCGTCCGCTTAGGTTTCAAGCTTGGTGGAGCCGCTCCAGAAAACGATTCCCGGGTCCACGCCGGAATTTTTGGCGACATCGGCAAGGCGCTCCATGACCGATTTTTCCAGAAGCTCGTGGCCGCCAAGCACCCAGTCTTTACCGAGGCGCTTGTACTTGTCCCGGCAAAGGTTGTTGAAGGCGCAAAGGTCCCAGCGCGTAACCGCGCCATCGAGGTTTTCGGCGATGAACTTCCCGATGGCGCTTATGGTGGTGTCGCTGGCCGTGAAATCCGGGATCACGGGCGTGCGCACCCACATGATTGCACCCTTCCTCCTCATGAAATCGGCCGCGAACCTGATGTTTTCCAGGATGCGTTCGTTTTTGCGGGCCGTGAACCTCTTATGGAGCGAAGGGTCCATGACCTTAAGATCGAACAGAAGAAGGTCCGCGTGGGGGAGGATTTTTTCATAGGCCTCCCGCCCGGCCTGGCCGCAGGTGTCCAGGGCCGTGGAGATACCCCTTTTTTTGAGGGTTTCCAGGAACGCGGCCGTGAAGTCGGCCTGCAGGGCGGGCTCTCCCCCGGAGGCCGTGACCCCGCCGCCGGATTGCTCGAACCAGGCCCGGTCCTTTTCCACCTCGTCCGCTAGTTTCTCCACCTCCCATGACGTTCCAAGAAGCTCCAGGGCGGTGGAAGGGCACTCATGAGCGCAGGTTCCGCAGCCGTCGCACCTGTCCCTGTCGATTTCGATGCCGTCGGGGCCCGCGGCAAGCGCCTTCTTGGGGCAGGCCGAAACGCAGGTATGGCATCCTATGCAGCGGGAGCCCACCCACTGCACCTCCGGCCTCGGGGAGATGCTTTCCGGGTTGTGGCACCACGCGCAGGCAAGCGTGCAGCCCTTGAAGAACACCGTGGTGCGGATGCCCGGCCCGTCCTCGGTGCTCATTCGTTGAATCTCAAGAACCAGGCCCTTCATGAAACTCCTTTGACCGCCTGTCTAAAAACGCGAACTGCGGCGTTGCGCTTCAAAGCCAATTCCGGTCACGTACAACAGTACGCTCCCTTCATTGGCTTTTCGCGCGCCTTGCATTTCATCGTTTTTATCCAGGCTCACATCCAGCCTTTTTCAAATATTGTTAATAGTTGGGCTGGAGACTATTCCCTTAGTTACGCGAGTGGTTTTCCCGGACGGTCATAATTTGTTATGACTTATTCGGGCTATAACCTCATCTTGAAGCTCCTTGCCTATGGACGTGAAGTAAGCGTTGTAGCCCGTGACCCGCACCAAAAGGTGCCGGTAGTCCGTGGGGTTTTTCTGGGCCTTGCGCAGGACGTCGGCGTCCAGCATGTTGATCTGGAGCGCGCTTCCGCCGTTTTTACCGTAGCCCTTGAGGAACGCCTTGAACTTTTCCTTGTGCTCGGGATCGCGGAGCATGCCGGGGTTGAAGGTTATGGTGTGGGACGCGCCGTTGGGAAGGCTCGAGCGGAAGCCCTTGAAGTCGCCCTTGCCGGCGGGATCCATGCCACCGAGGGCCTTTCCCACGGAGTTGGTGTTGGCCGTGGGACGCTTGATGTCCGCGCCGTTCACCGGGCAGATGGCGTTGGAGAGAAACTGACCCTTGGGGCGGCCGTCGGGGCTTGCCGGGAGAATGTAGCCGTCCGAGATCCAGTAGTTCCACGAGAGCATCCCGGGCCGGGCCCGCCGGCCGGAGGAGCGGGTCCTGTACTTCCAGCACTCGCCCGTCCAAAGGTCCATCACCTTCCTGGCCATTGCGTCGGCCTTGTCGTCGTCGCGGCCGTACTTGGGGGCCTTGAACTTGGCCTTGGCCTGGAGCACCCCGAAGCCCTCCCAGTTGGCGGCCAGGGCCCGGATAAGCTCGTCCATGGAAGCGGCCTTGGAGTCGAAAACCAGGTACTCGACGGCCAGGAGGGAATCGACGGTGGTGGCGAAGGTGACGGCCTCGATGGTGACAAACGACAGCTCCGCCGCGCCCTGGGTGATGTCCATGGCCCTTTCGGCGCAGCCCTTCACCATGCAGGAAAGATAGGGCGTGGGGGCGTAATCCACCCGCACGGACTCGCTCATCTCGTAGACTGACATGGCCCTTTTTACTATGTATTTGATCTGCTTGGAGAAGGCCTCGAAAAATTGGTCGAAAGAAGTGAAGCTCCGGGGATCGCCGGTCCTGGGGGCCGCGGCCTCGATGGGAAGAACCTTGCCCATGACGGCGTCGGTGTAGGGAACGAGGTCCCTGCCGCCCGAAAGGGCAAGCTCCACGGCTTTTACGAGGTTTAAGTTGATGTCCACGGTGCCTGAGCGGTCGTTACCCACCATTGTGTTTTCCAGGCACCCAACGGGCGCGTACTCGTGGACGTTTTTAACGTTAATGAGGCTGCCCGCGTTCGCTTCCCTGGCCTCCCGCATCATGCCGGCCATGGAGCGCTCGTCGAAGTTCAAGAGAAAGGGCGCGCCCTGGCTCGTCGCCACCATGTCCACGATCCGGTCGTAAAGCTCCTCGGGGGTGCCCTGGTGCAGGCGCACGTTGGGCTTGGGCTCCAGGATGGGGGACATGTCGTCTATGACGTCCAGTATGGCGTAGGTCAGGTCATTGGTCATGTCCCTGCCGTCCGCGCCCATGCCGGAGAGCGTGATGAGCTGGCCGAACCCGGCGGTTATGCCCTGGTTGCCGCCGGTCCTTATCATGGCGTCGTAGGCCGTGTTGGCGTGGACCCAGAAGCACTTAAGTATTTCCTTGCCGAACTCCGGGTCCATGCCCTCTTCGATGGACTTTTTCCAAAAGGGATACAGGTACTGATCTATGCGGCCGAAGGAGACGCCGGGGCCGGGG